>NZ_JAUSVX010000023.1 GCF_030814995.1 Labrys wisconsinensis
GGCTCGAAGGCTCTGCTCATCGGGCGCTCCTGTCGCTGTCGTGGAAAACCGCTCAGGATCTCAGATCCGCAACCGCCACGCCCCATAGAATCTTGTTCCGCCCATCCACGCGAACACCGCCGGCTGAAGACAGAGCGGCGGTATCGGGTGCGAAATGCCGCTATCTTCAGTGTTCGCATGGATGGCCGGGTCAAGCCCGGCCATGACGGAACCGTTACGGCAAGAACGGCAACGGTCGCGCGACCCGCGACGGCCCCCCACGAAAACGGCGCCCGCAGGCGCCGCTCTCTTCATCCGTCGGGCGGCCCGCCTCAGGAGGCGGCGGCGCCGTTCAGCACGGTGACGGCGCGGCGGTTCTGCGTCCAGCAGGATTCGTCGTTGCAGGTCGCCACCGGGCGCTCCTTGCCGTAGGAGATGGTGCGCATGCGCCCGGCCGGGATGCCCTGCGCCATCAGATAGTCGCGCACCGCCTGGGCGCGACGGGCGCCGAGGGCGATGTTGTACTCGCGGGTGCCGCGCTCGTCGGCATGGCCCTCGACGGTGATGGTGTAGCGCGGATATTGCCGCAGCCACTGCGCCTGCTTGGAGAGCGTCGACTGGGCCTGGCCGGTGAGGTCCGACTGGTCCTCCAGGAAGAAGACGCGGTCGCCGACGTTGACGACGAAGTCCTGCTGGCTGCCCGGCCGCGCCACCCCGCCCGCGCCCAGTCCGCCGGCGCCGTCGAGGCCGCCATTGGCCGCGGTGTTCTTGGCGCAGGCGCCCAGCGCCAGGACGGTGGACAGCACGGCCACAAAGCGCAGGCCGCGCACGATACGCAGGGAATTGAGCATTCCGGTCACTCCTCGGGGGGCTCGAATGTGGTGAACGAGGATTAGCGAAGCGCGGTTAATCGAAGGTTCTGGAAACTCTGCCCGCAGGCCGCACGACCGCGTCACAGCCCTGCAACGGGTCTCGATCGATGGCTTTCAACGACCGTGGTTAATGGAATGCTAACCAAATCGGGCGGCAAGGTGGCCGCCGGGCGGCAGCCCCGCGACGGCGCGCCAGCGCCGCTGACTGTTGCATAAATGCATCACTCGCGGCAGTGGTCCGCGGCGGCGCGCTCCTGTAGATCAGAGGCATGATTTCCCAGAAAGCCCGCTATGCCTTCAAGGCGCTGTTCGCCCTGGTCCGCGCCGGCGACCGCGTGGTGCAGGCCCGCGAGATCGCGAGCACCGAGCAGATCCCGCAGAGCTTCCTGGAGCAGATCCTGCTCGATCTGCGGCGCGGCGGCCTCGTCGGCAGCCGCCGCGGCAAGGTCGGCGGCCACTACCTGGTGAAGGACCCGGCCGAGATCAGCTGCGGCCAGGTGCTGCGCCTGATCGACGGGCCGATCGCCCCGCTCCCCTGCCTCTCCAAGACCGCCTACCGCCGCTGCGACGACTGCCGCGACGAGCGGGCCTGCGCCGTCCGCCACCTCTTCGCCGACGGCTATGCCGCCATGATCGGCGCGCTCGAGAACGCCTCCCTGCTGGAAGCCTCGCGCCGGGCCGACGGCACGGCCGCAGCCGAGACCATCATCGCCGGCGCCTATATCTGAGCGGCGGCCACGACGGCAGGCCGATCTATATTGACAATTCCGATCGACATTATCGAAGGTACCGGCACCTTCCCTTCCCGGAGCTGCCCATGTCGCTTCCCTTCCCCATCGGCCGCCTGGCGCGGCTGGCGCTGGCGGCCGGCCTTGCCGCAGGCCTGGCCGGCGCCGCGCCCGCCGCCGAGCTGCTCAACGTCTCCTATGATCCGACGCGCGAGCTCTACAAGGAGATCAACACCGCCTTCGCCGCCAAATGGAAGGCCGAGACCGGCGAGGACGTCACCATCCGGCAGTCGCATGGCGGCTCCGGCAAGCAGGCCCGCTCGGTGATCGACGGCCTCGAGGCCGACGTGGTGACGCTGGCGCTCTCCAACGACATCGACACCATCGCCAAGGAGACGGGCAAGCTGCCGGCGACCTGGCAGGCGCGCCTGCCGCACAATTCCGCGCCCTATACCTCGACCATCGTCATCGTGGTCCGCAAGGGCAACCCCAAGGGCATCAAGGACTGGGCCGACCTCGCCAGGCCCGGCCTCAGCCTGGTCGCCGCCAATCCCAAGACCGGCGGCGGGGCGCGCTGGAACTATCTCGCCGCCTGGGGATCGGCCATCGCCGCCGGCGGCGACGAGGCCAAGGCCCGAGAGCTGGTCGCCGGCATCTACCACAACATGGCGGTGCTCGACAGCGGCGCCCGCGGCGCCACGGTGAGCTTTGCCCAGCGCGAGATCGGCGACGCCCTGATCGGCTGGGAGAACGAGGCCTTCCTGATGCTGAACGAGTTCGGCGCCGACAAGTTCGAGATCGTCGTGCCTTCGGTGTCGATCCTCGCCGAGCCGCCGGTGGCCGTCATCGACGCCAATGTCGACGCCAAGGGCACGCGGAAGGAGGCCGAGGCCTATCTGAGCTTCCTCTACACGCCGCAGGCCCAGAAGATCATCGCCCGCAACTATTACCGCCCGATCGACGCCGCGGCCGCCGATCCCGCCGACACCGCCCGCTTCCCCAAGCTGAAGCTCATCACCATCGACGACCCGATGTTCGGCGGCTGGGCCAAGACCCAGGCCAAGCACTTCGCCGACGGAGGCATCTTCGACCAGATCTACAAGCCGAAGGGGTGAGGTCGAGGCGCTCCGAAGAACGCACGCGACGCCTGCCGATCCCCTCCCCCTTGCGGAAGGGGAATGGCTGACGTCGAGCTTCGCCGGCCGACCCGGGTCACACGCCTCACCCCTCCCGAACCGCCCCGCGCCCCCTCGCGTTGTGTTTTGCGAAGATTGCACGCCGGCGATCGGCTTTTTCCGGCATCCGGGCCCAGAAGAGAAAATCCTTTTCGAATCCCGGCACTTCCGCCCGTCCCGCGACGATTCTCTTCCCCGGTTGGGAAAAGTTGATGTTGACAATGTCGACTGAGTTAGTCGACATAAGGCTCGACACCGCTTCTCGGGGGACTGCCATGACCGTCTCGTTCCGTTTCGCCCGCCTGCGCGACCTCGTGCTGGTCGTGCTCGCCTTCGGCTTCGTCGTCTGGCTGACGCTGGGCGCCCATGCGGCCGACCTGCTCAACGTCTCCTATGATCCGACGCGCGAGCTCTACAAGGCGCTGAACCCGGTCTTCGCCCAGAAGTGGAAGGCTGAGACCGGCGAGGACATCACCATCAAGCAGTCGCACGGCGGCTCGGGCAAGCAGGCCCGCTCGGTGATCGACGGGCTCGACGCCGACGTCGTCACCCTGGCGCTCGCCGCCGACATCGACGCCATCGCCGAGATCTCCAAGAAGATCCCGGCGAACTGGCAGTCGCGCCTGCCGCACAATTCCGCGCCCTACACCTCCACCATCGTCTTCGTGGTCAAGAAGGGCAATCCGAAGGGCATCAAGGACTGGGACGACCTGATCAAGCCCGGCGTCGCCGTGATCACCCCGAACCCGAAGACCTCGGGCGGAGCGCGCTGGAACTATCTCGCCGCCTGGGCCTATGCCTCGCACAAGTTCGGCGGCGACGAGGCCAAGGTGCGCGAGTTCATCACCGCCCTGTTCAAGAACGTGCCGGTGCTCGACAGCGGCGCCCGCGGCGCCACCGTCAACTTCGCCGAGCGCGACCTCGGCGACGTGCTGATCTCCTGGGAGAACGACGCCTTCCTCGCGGTCAACGAGTTCGGCCCCGACAAGTTCGAGATCGTGGTGCCGCCGACCTCGATCCTGGCCGAGCCGCCGGTCTCGATCGTCGACGGCAATGTCGACGCCAAGGGCACGCGCAAGGTGGCCGAGGCCTATCTGAGCTTCCTCTACACGCCGCAAGCCCAGAAGATCATCGCCCACAACTACTACCGCCCGATCGACGAGGCCGCCGCCGATCCCGCCGACCTCGCGCGCTTCCCCAAGATCAAGCTCGTCACCATCGACGACCCGATCTTCGGCGGCTGGACCAAGACGCAGGCCACCCATTTCGGCGACGGCGGCATCTTCGACCAGATCTACAAGCCGAAGTCCTGACGCGGCGAAAGGGCTTCGGCTCGGAGGCGTTCACCACGAAGTCCGGAGACCTTCCCTCTCCACCGACTTCGAACCTGCGGCCGGCTCGCGCCCGGCCGCTTCTTTTTAGCCTTGCATCCCGGCCGCGCCTGGAGAACCCTCCGCGCCGGATGCATCAGGAGGCCTCTTGATGGCATCGACCCTGGCGGCACCGGCCGCGCCCGCCGGCCGGCTGTTCCCGGGCGGCCTGGTCAAGCCGAGCGCCCTGCCCGGCTTCGGTCCAGCGCTCGGCTATACGCTGGCCTATCTCGGCCTGATCGTGCTGATCCCGCTCGGCGCGCTGGCGCTCAGGGCGAGCGGCCTCGGCCTCTCCGGCATCTGGGCCATCGCCCGCGACGGCCAGGTGGCGGCGGCGCTCAAGATCACCTTCGGCATCTCGCTGGCGGCGGCGCTGGTCAACGTCGTGTTCGGCCTCATCGTCGCCTGGGTGCTGACCCGCTACGACTTCCCCGGCCGCCGCCTGCTCGATGCCGCCGTCGACCTGCCCTTCGCCCTGCCGACCGCGGTCGCCGGCATCGCGCTGTCCTCGCTCTATGCCGGCAACGGCTGGGTCGGCTCGCTGCTCGCGCCCTTCGGCATCAAGGTCGCCTACACCCCGCTCGGCATCGCCGTGGCGCTGGTGTTCATCGGCCTGCCCTTCGTGGTGCGCACCATCCAGCCGGTGCTGGCCGACCTCGACAGCGAGGTCGAGGAGGCCTCCGCCTCGCTCGGCGCCGACCGGCTGACCACGGTCGGGCGCGTGGTGCTGCCGCCGCTGATCCCGGCCGCCCTCACCGGCTTTGCCCTCGCCTTCGCCCGGGCGGTCGGCGAATACGGCTCGGTGATCTTCATCGCCGGCAACATCCCCTATGTCTCGGAGATCGCGCCGCTGGTGATCGTGCAGAAGCTGGAGGAGAACAACTACGCCGCCGCCACCGCCATCGCGGTGATCATGCTGCTGATCTCCTTCGCCATGCTGCTGCTGATCAACCTGGTGCAGGCCTGGAGCCGCAGGAGGTCCGGCCATGTCTGAGCTCGCCATTCCGCTCTATCGCGAGCCGCCGGTCACCCGCGAGCACCGCGTCACCACCGAGACGCGCTGGGTGCGCCTGGCGCTGATCGGCGTCGCCGTCGCCTTCCTCGGCCTGTTCCTGGTGCTGCCGCTGGTCTCGGTGTTCTACGAGGCGCTGCGGCGCGGCTTCGGCCCCTATGCCGCCGCGGTCGCCGACGCCGACACCCTGTCCGCCATCCGCCTCACCCTGCTGATCGCCGCCATCGCCGTGCCGCTCAACCTCGTCTTCGGCGTGGTCGCGGCCTGGTGCGTCGCCAAGTTCGACTTCAAGGGCCGGAGCCTGCTGGTCACCCTGATCGACCTGCCCTTCTCGGTCTCGCCCGTCGTCTCCGGCCTGGTCTACGTGCTGCTGTTCGGCGCCCAGGGCTATTTCGGTCCCTTCGTCAAGGCGCACGGCATCCCGATCATCTTCGCCGTGCCCGGCATCGTGCTGGCGACGATCTTCGTCACCTTCCCCTTCGTTGCCCGCGAGCTGATCCCGCTGATGGAATCCCAGGGCAAGGCCGACGAGGAGGCGGCGCTGACGCTCGGCGCCTCGCCCTGGCGCATGTTCCTCACCGTGACGCTGCCCAACATCAAATGGGGCCTGCTCTACGGCGTGCTGCTCTGCAATGCCCGCGCCATGGGCGAGTTCGGCGCCGTCTCGGTGGTCTCCGGCCACATCATCGGCGGCACCAACACCATGCCGCTGCACATCCAGATCCTCTACGAAGGCAATGATTCCGTCGGGGCCTTCACCGTCGCCTCGCTCCTCGCCCTGCTCGCCCTGGTCACGCTCGTGCTCAAGACCGCCCTGGAATGGCGCTATGGGGACGAGCTGGCCGCCGGCCGCAAACATTGAAAGGGTCCGCCATGGACATCCGCATCCAGGGCATCGCCAAGACCTACGGCCAGTCGCCGGCCCTGCACGGCGTCGACCTCGACATCCGCTCGGGCGAGCTGATCGGCCTGCTCGGCCCGTCCGGCTCCGGCAAGACGACGCTGCTGCGCATCATCGCCGGGCTGGAGAGCCCGACATCGGGCAAGATCTTCTTCGGCCAGGACGACGCCTCGACCCGCACCGTGCAGGAGCGCCGTGTCGGCTTCGTCTTCCAGCACTACGCCCTGTTCCGGCACATGACGGTCGCCGACAACGTCGCCTATGGCCTCGCCGTGCGCCCGCGCCGCGAGCGCCCGTCCCGCGCCGAGATCGCCCGGCGCGTGGCCGAGCTGCTCGACCTCGTCCAGCTCGGCAGCTTCGGCGGGCGCTTCCCCGGCCAGCTCTCCGGCGGCCAGCGCCAGCGCGTCGCCCTCGCCCGGGCGCTGGCGGTCGAGCCCAAGGTGCTGCTGCTCGACGAGCCCTTCGGCGCCCTCGACGCCAAGGTGCGCAAGGACCTGCGCCGCTGGCTGCGCGAGATCCACGACAAGACCGGCCATACCACCGTCTTCGTCACCCACGACCAGGACGAGGCGCTGGAACTGTCCGACCGCATCGCCGTCCTCGACAAGGGCCGCATCGACCAGCTCGGCGTGCCCGACGACATCTACGACCATCCCGCCTCGCCCTTCGTCTTCGGCTTCATCGGCGAATCGAGCCGCGTGCCGGCCGTCGTCGCCGACGGCCGCGTCCTGGTCGACGGCACGCCGCTCGGCTTCGACGCCGCGGGCCTGCCCGACGGGCCGGCGACGCTGTTCGTGCGCCCGCACGACGTCGCGCTGGCCGAGGCCGGGCACGGCACGCTGAACGGCATCGCCGTCGCCCAGCGCCGGGCCGGCGCCACCCGCCGCATCGAGGTGGCGGTCGGGGCGCAGCACACCGTGATCGAGGCCGACCTGCCGGCCGCGCGCCAGGGCGAGATCGGCAAGCCGATCGGCCTGCGCCTCCTCGGCGGCAGCGTCTTCGCCGTCTCCGGCGCGGTGCGTCATTTCCGCACGGCGCCGAGCGCCGACGCCGTGGTGGTGCGCCCGAGCGTGTTCGGGCGGGCGGGATAGAGCCCGCTTCGCCCTTCGCCAGCCTTTCCTCGGCCCGCCGCAATCTCCAAAGCGTTTTGCGATTTGGCGGAATCGCCAAGCGTCGCAAAGACGCGTCGAAACAAGGAACTAGAGCAAAGCAGCGTTTCCGTCCAAACGCGCTTTGCTCTAGTGTGCGGCGCTCCCCGTCCCACGCAGGTTGCCGTGCTCGCTCGTCTGAGGATCGACCCCTTCACCGTCGCCATCGTCGCCGCCGTGCTGCTGGCCAGCGTCCTGCCCGTCACCGGCCAGGCGGCGCATGCCTTCGGCATCGCCACGAACCTCGCCATCGCGCTCCTGTTCTTCCTGCACGGCGCCCGCCTGTCGCGCGAGACGGTGATCGCCGGCGCCACCCATTGGCGGCTGCATCTCACCATCCTCGCCTGCACCTTCGTGCTGTTCCCGGTCCTCGGTCTCCTCTTCAACACGGTGCTGCCCTCGGTGCTGACGCCGGCGCTGGCGACGGGCCTGCTCTATCTCTGCGTGCTGCCCTCCACCGTGCAGTCCTCCATCGCCTTCACCTCGATCGCCCACGGCAACGTGCCGGCCGCGGTCTGCGCCGCCTCGGCCTCGAATATCCTCGGCATGTTCCTGACGCCGCTGCTGGTCGGCCTGCTGTTCCACACCGCCGGGGTCGGCTTCTCCGCCGACGTGCTCGTGACCATCCTGCTGCAGCTGCTGCTGCCCTTCGTCGTCGGCCAGGCGCTGCAGCCCTGGATCGGCGACTTCGTGCGCAAGCACCGCAGGGCGCTGAGCTTCGTCGACCGCGGCTCGATCCTGATGGTGGTCTATCTCGCCTTCAGCGAGGCGGTGGCCAACAATCTCTGGCACCAGTTCTCGGCAACGGCGCTCGCCGGCATGGCCGCCGCCGACCTGGTGCTGCTCGGGCTGGTGCTGACCATCAGCACCTGGGTCAGCCGGCGCCTGGGCTTCTCCCGCGAGGACGAGATCACCATCGTGTTCTGCGGCTCCAAGAAGAGCCTCGCCAGCGGCGTGCCCATGGCCAACGTCATCTTCGCCGGCCAGAACATCGGCGCCATCGTGCTGCCGATCATGCTGTTCCACCAGGCCCAGCTGATGGCCTGCGCCTGGCTGGCCCGCCGCTACGCCGAGCGCTGGGCCAAGCGGCAGGAGGTCGCCGCGGCGGAGTAGGCGGGCCCCGATCTCCGCCGCCCCTCGCTTCCCTGGGCTTGAGCAGCAGCACTCAGGAGTATATACTCTTGCATATACTCCTGAGTGCTGCCATGTCCGAAACCCGCATCGCGAAACTGTTCAAAAACGGGGCCAGCCAAGCCGTCCGCCTGCCGGCGGAGTTCCGCTTCGAGGGTGACGAGGTTTACATTACCCGCGATGAACGGACCGGTGACGTCATCCTGTCGAAACATCCGGGAGCCCGGGCCTGGGCTGATTTCTTCGAGCTGATGAAGACGATTGACGTTCCCGCCGACTTCATGGCGGAGCGCCCGATGAACACCCTGCCGGTCGAACGCGATCTTTTCGCCGACGAGGCGTGATCGTGCTCCACATGCTCGATACCGACATGGCCAGCTACCTCATCAAGGGACGCTCGCCTGCCGTTGCCGCCAGGGCCGCCGAGATCGCTCCTGCCGATTTGTGCATTTCAATAATCACGCGCGCCGAACTCCTCTACGGATTGAAACGACTGGCGCCGGATCACCGCCTGCATCTCGGCGTCCGACGCTTCCTGAACCTCGTTCGGACTCTGTCCTGGGATGCCGAGGCCGCCAAACATTACGCGGATATCCGCCACAGGCTGGTGTCATCCGGTCAGCCGATCGGAGAGCTCGACATGATGATCGCCGCGCATTGCCTGTCGGCCGGCGCGGTCCTCGTGACCAACAACATCCGGCACTATGATCGGATCGGCAGCCCGTTGGTCCTGATCAACTGGGCAACCGGGCAAGCCTGACGCGGCCGCCCTGCCCTCACCGTCCGCTGCGCAACCGCTCCACCAGCTCCGGCGTCGGATAGGAATCGGCCGGCAGGCCGAACTTCAGCTGCGCCTTCTTGACGCCGTCCCGCGTCACGGCGCCGAGCTTGCCGTCGACCTCGCCGACCTCGTAGCCGCCCTTGACGAGCAATTGCTGCAAGGCCTTGATCTCGCGGTAGTCCATCGGCGCCACCGGGCCGTTGCCGCGCGACACCGCCGGGGCGCCGGACAGCCGCGTGGCGAAATAGGCGGCGGTGGTGGCATAGATCAGCGACTGGTTCCATTTGAGATAGACGCGGAAATTGGGGTAGGCGAGGAAGGCCGGGCCGTTGCGCCCCATCGGCAGCAGCAGCGAGGCCGGCATGGCGTCGGCGGGCAGCGCGCCGCCCGCCGCCTTGACGCCCCAGGCCGCCCATTGCGAGCGCGGATGCTCGATGGCGAGGTCCGCCTCCTCCCACCGCATCTCGGCCGGCACCCGCACCTCCTGCAGCCAGGGCTGGCCGCGCTGCCAGCCCAGGCTCGCCAGGAAATTGCCGGCGGAGGCCAGGGCGTCGGGCGTCGAGCGGATCAGGTCGCGCCGGCCGTCGCCGTCGAAGTCGACGGCATATTTGACGTAGTAGGAGGGCTGGAACTGAAACTGCCCGAGCTCGCCGGCCCACGGCCCGACCATCTCGGCCGCGGTCAGGTCGCCGCGCTCGATGATCTCCAGCGCATCGAGGAGCTCGGCCCGGAACATCTGCGGCCGGCGGCAGTCATAGGCGAGCGTCGCCAGCGAGCGCAGCGTCGGCAGGTTGCCCATGACCGCGCCGAAATCGGTCTCCAGCCCCCAGAACGCCGCGATGACCGGCGCCGGCACGCCGTATTGCTGCTCGATGCGGGCGAAGATCCGGGCATTGGCCTTCATCAGGCTCGCCGCCTTCTGCAGCCGGTATCGCGCCACCATGCGGCCGGCGAACTCCAGGAAGGTCTGGGAGAACACGCTCTGGCCGCGGTCGCGCGACACCACGGCAGGATCGAAGGTGATGCCGTCGAGCGCCGCGGCGATCGTGCCCTGCGAGATGCCCTTGGCCGCCGCCTCCTGCCGCACGCCCTGCAGCCATGGCGCGAAGGGCTGCGGCTGGCAGCTCGCCGCCTGCGCCGGGCCGGCCGCCGTGGCGAAGGCGAGGAGCGCGCCCGCGACCAGTCCCCCTCCGATCCGTCCCATCCTCGGCCTCCCCTGCCGCCTCTCCTGCCGGCCCTTCGGGCGCGGGGTCTCCACGGCCTATTTCGACAGGAGCGGCGACCAGGCCGGATCCGAGGCGAAGCCGGGCGTCGGCACGCGCTGCTCGGGGAAGCCCATGATCGAGATCTGCCAGAGCTGCGGCCCCTGGCCGAGGTCGCGGAAGAACATCAGGTAGAGCCCGTTCGGCGCCCAGGTTGGCCCCTCGTTGTGGAAGCCCTCGGTCAGCACGCGCTCGCCCTTGCCGTCCGGGCGCATGACACCGATGGCGAACTTGCCGGCGGCCTGGCGGGTGAAGGCGATGAGGTCGCCGCGCGGCGACCAGACCGGCGTGGAATAGCGCCCGTCGCCATAGGAGATGCGCTGGGCGTTGGAGCCGTCCGCGCCCATCACGTAGATCTGCTGGTTGCCGCCGCGGTCGGATTCGAACACGATCTGCGAACCGTCCGGCGAATAGGACGGAGCGGTGTCGATCGAGGAATCGTTAGTGAGCTGCTGCACGGCGCGCGACTGCAGATCCATCGCATTGATGTTGGCCGAGCCGTTCTGCTCCAGGCTCATGATGACCCGCCGCCCGTCCGGCGAGAAGCGCGGCGAGAAGGTCATGCCCGGGAAATTGCCGACCACCTCGCGCTGGCCGGTCTCGATGTTCAGGAGGTAGACGCGCGGGTCCGACTGCCCGAACGACATGTAGGTCACTTCCTGGTTGGTCGGCGAGAAGCGCGGCGTCAGCACCAGGTCGTCGCCGCGGGTGAGGTAGCGCACATTGGCGCCGTCCTGATCCATGATGGCGAGGCGCTTGCGCCTCGCCTCCTTGGTGCCGGATTCGTCGACGAAGGCGATGCGCGTGTCGAAGCAGCCCTTCTCGCCGGTCAGCGCCTCGAAGATGGCATCGGCGATGATGTGGGAGATGCGCCGCCAGTTGCCGGGATCGGCGAAATATTGCTGGCCGGCGATCTGCTGGCCCGAGGCGATGTCCCACAGGCGGAACTGCGCCCGAAGGCGCCCGTCGCCCTCCTTCGACACGCGCCCGGCCACCAGGGCCTGGGTGTTGATCACCCGCCAGTCCTGGAAGCGCGGCGCCGCGTCGGGGTTGGTGACCTGCTCGATGAAGGCCTTGCGGTCCACCGGCTGGAACAGGCCGGAGCGCTTGAGGTCGTTGGTGATCACCCCCGACACGTCGGTGCCGGACTTGTCGCCGGCGACGAAGTCGGTGACGGCGATCGAGATCGGCTGGATCGAGCCTTGGGTGATGTCGACATGCAGGCGCCCGCTCTCCTGGGCACGCGCAGGAGAGCGGAAGCCGACCGCGGCGGCAGCGGCCATGCCCGAAAGGAAGGTTCGGCGGGTGGGGATGAGGAGGGTCATCATCGGGCTCGGAAGGACTGTCGCGGCCGTCGCCGGTCTAGACATGAGGGTCGAAGGTGATCTCGATCGCTTTCCAGGAGGCATAGAGATCGGGCGGAAGTTTGAGCGGATCCTCGGCGGTGACGCAACGTTCGACGGCATTGACCGCAGCTTTCGCAAGCGCCGGCCCGTCGGGCGTCGCAGGATATTGCAGAACCTGCGGCTTGCCCGCCAACATACCGTCCCTGTTTAGGTCGACGGCGAGGAGCACCCGGTACGCGCCAGTCGCATGCGGCGGATTCCAGCACCGGACGACGTGCCGTCGGATTGCCGCTGCGATTTCAGGCCGATCCCTCGGCCCCATTGGAAAGGACGCTCCCTCCTGGCATCCCAGCAGGGCGGCCGCCGCCATGGCGGCAGTCACGGCCATGCCGAACAGCCGCCACCGGCGCGCCGGTTTCCGCGTCGTCACGACCGGAGCCATCCAACCCGCCATCAGCCGCCCATCTCGCGCGGGTCGAAGGTGACCTCGATCTCCTTCCAGCCGGCATAGAGATTGGGCGGCAGCTTCAGCGGGTTGGTCTCGGTGACGCAACGCAGCACGGCGCGCATCGCCGCATTGGCCGCCGCCGCACCCTGCGGCCCTGCCCCGTACTGGATCACGACAGGCTTGGCCGAGAGTGTGCCGTCGAGATTGAGATCGAACTGCATCGTCGTGATCAGCTTGCTCGGGTCCGCCGCCGGCGTCGGGCTCCAGCACTTGCCGACATGATCCTTGATCGCGCCGGTCAGCGCATTGCGCTCCGACAGCGACAGCTTGACCGAGGTGCCGCGCGCCGAGCCGAGCGCGGCCGTCGTCGAAGTCTGCGCGTCCGCCCTGGCGGCGCGGGCCGGCGGCTCCTTGCTGGCAAGGGCCGCGGCGGGCGAGCCCGGCTTGCTGCCGAGCAGCTTGCTGATGTCGGCGACGTTGAACTCGCGCTGCTTTTCCGCCGGCTTCGCCGGCTTGCTGTCCTGAGCCTCGGCCAGGGCCTCGGCGGCGAGCTTGGCGAGCTGGTCGGCCGCCTTCTTGTCGACGGGCTTGGCCTGGGCCGGCTTGTCCACCGGCTTGGGCGGGTCGGGCTTCTTCTCCTGGTCGACCGGCTTGTCCTGGTCGAGCGCCTTCAGGGCGAGCTCGTCCAGCTTCTGCGTGTCGGCCTTCGGGATCGGCTTCGGATCGGGCTTGGGCGGCTCGACCTTCTTGGGCTCGGGCTTGGGCGGCTCAGGCTTGGGCGGCTCGACCTTGGCCACGGGCTTCGGCGGCTCGGGCTTGGCCGGCTCGGCCTTGGCGGGCTGCGAGGGCGGCGGATCGGGCTGCTTCGGCGGCTCCGGCGGCGGCGCCGGCTCGAGCTTGGCCTCCTGCTGGGGCTCGGGCGTCGGCGGGCGCGTCGGCGGCAGGGCGACGGCCTCGCGCTTGACGGTCTCGACCGGCGTCTCCTGCACGGGCGTCGCTTCCGCCACCTTGTCGGCGCGGGTCTGCGGCTTCTCCTGCGGCTTGGCCGTCTTCTCGCCCTTGGTGAGGGCGTCGAACTGCTGCTGGGTCATGATGTCGACCGGCAGGCTCTCCACCGCCGGCGGCAGGGGCTCCGCCCCGGGCAGGGCGAACAGCGCCGCTGCCAGGAGCAGGGCGTGCGTCGCCGCCGAGACGGGAAGCCCGTAGTCCTTCATGATCCCTTACTTCTCCGGGTCGGTGATCAGCGCGACCTTCTTGAAGCCGGCGCCGGAGATCCGGCCCATCACCTGCATCACCTGGCCGTAATTGACGGCCTTGTCGCCGCGCACGAAGACGCGCTCGTCATAGCCGGCCTGGGCGATGGAGGTGAGCCGCGGCACCACCTCGTCGAGCGAGACCTTGGTCTCCTGCAGATAGATGTCGCCCTTGCCGTCGACGGAGATCGTGAGCGGATCCTTGTCCTGGTTGAGGGCGTTGGCCTCGGCCTTGGGCAGGTCGAGCGGCACGCCGGCGGTGAGCAGCGGCGCCGCCACCATGAAGATGATCAGGAGGCACAGCATCACGTCGATGAACGGCGTCATGTTGATGTCGGCGATCGGCCCCTTGCGACGCCCGCGCTTGCGCCGGCCGCCGGATCCGCCACCCGTACTCGCAACACTTGCACCCATCGTTCAGTCTCCTCAGGCCGCCAGCCGCTCGTCGATCTGACGGGACAGGATGGCAGAGAATTCATCGGCAAAGCCTTCAAGCCGCGCCTGCTGCTTGACCACCTCGGCGTTGAACTTGTTGTAGGCGATGACGGCGGGAATGGCCGCCACCAGGCCCATGGCGGTGGCGAACAGCGCCTCGGAAATGCCGGGCGCCACCGCCGCCAGCGAGGTGTTCTTCGAGGCGGCGATCGACTGGAACGCCGTCATGATGCCCCACACCGTGCCGAACAGGCCGATGAAGGGGCCGGACGAGCCCACCGTCGCCAGGACGAGGAGCTTCGATTCGAGCCGTTCGACCTCGCGCTGGATGGTGACGTCCATCACCTTCTCGATGCGCGCCTGCAGGCCGAGGAAGGAGCGGCCCTGCGATTCCAGCGAGCGCTTCCATTCGCGCATCGCCGCGACGAACAGCGCCCCCATGCCGGTCGCCTCGCGTTGCGTCAGCGCGCGGTAGAGCTCTTCCAGGCTCTGGCCGGACCAGAAGGTCTGCTCGAACCGGTCCATGGCGCGGCGCGACCGCGTGTAGAGCACCGACTTGTCGAAGATGATGGCCCAGCACCAGATCGACGCGCCCAGGAGGCCGAGCATGACCAGCTTCACCACCCAGTGGGCCTGCCAGAACAGCGCCCATAGCGACACGTCGCTGGCCGCCAGGGCCGTCGAGGCGATTTCAGGGGTTGCGTTCATGACATCCATATCCTCGTCCTGGCACCGCAGAGCCAGGATCGCGTCGATTGAAACGATGCGGGATCGCGGGGTCTTATTGTGCAGCGCAACAAAGGCCGACCCATAATCTCTTTCATCGCCGTTGAATGTGACCGCAGTACGGCGCGAGCCTGACGCCGCAATGGGCGGCACACCTGGGCTCTAAAGACGATTCCTGCGGTTAACAATCGGTTACACCTCTACAATTTTCAGATATTTGTCACTATGCTGCACTGCAAAACGCACACCGCCGGCCGCCCGCAAAAGCAGGCCCCGAATGGAACCCGGATGTCATGGCCGAAACACGGTCAACCGTGATTCCCGGATTCAACGCTTTCGCCCGGCTTCTTTCAATGTCTTTGCGGCCGGCTGAAGGCCTGCTTTCGTTTTTGAACTGACCTGAGCTTATGGAGCAACAGTGAGGCCGTCGCCGGCTGGCCGCCTTTGCATGCCTATGCTGGGATTCGGCACCGCTCTTCAGGCTTGCCGCCCGCGAGCCCCGCGCATTGCTTCGGGCAGGCGCTGCGGCCGTCCGCCACGGATGCAGACCACCAGCACGTCGGCGCTGGCCAGCACCTCGCCGTCCCGGCGCAACGCCTGCTCCAGCTGCAGCGAGGCGCCCGAGGCCGCGCCGATGCGCGTCTCCACCACGACGACATCGTCCATCAGCGCCGGCTTGAGGTAGTCGATCGTCAGCCGCCGCACGGCGAAGGACGTGCCGGTCTGCGCATGCAGCGCCTTCTGGTCGATGCCGAGCGCCCGCACGAACTCGGTGCGCCCGCGCTCGAAGAACCGGAGGTAGCTGGCATGGTAGACCACGCCGCTGAAATCCGTGTCCTCGTAGTAGACGCGCAGCGGCAGGACATGGCGCACGCCGTCGAAGGCGCCGCCGGCCGGGCCCTGAAAAATCTCGGTCATGACGGGCAAATAGCATGCGGCCGCAGGAATATTCAAAGTTTCGCCGAACTCGCGCGTTGTGCTATCGGACGAAAACCTTGCCGATCCGCTGGTCAATCATGAGCCGCTCCATGCTTCGCTCCGCCGCGACGAGCCTCGCGATGATGTTTGTCTTGTCCGCCGCCCCGGCCCTGGCCGGGCCGTTCGATTCGACTCTGCTGCCGCCGGCGCCGGTCGGCGGATCGGACGGCTTCGTGCTGGCCCAGACCGACGGCACCATCGGCGACCTCGTCGCCCGCGTGCAGCGCCTGGAGGGGCAGAACCGCCAGCTCACCGGCCAGGTGCAGGAGCTGCAGAACCAGTTGCGCCGGGCGCAGGACGACTTCAACCGCTATCGCGAGGACACCGAGTTCCGGCTCCAGGCGGTCGAAGGCGGCAAGGGACCGGCGCCGCGGCCGCAGAAGAAGGTCGAGGCCGCCCCGCCCCCGCCGCAGCAGCAACAGGCAGGCCTCGGCGTGCCGCCCCAGACGCTGGGCACCATTCCCGTCAATCCCGGCCCGCCGGCGCTCGATGACGGCGGCCAGCCCGGGCCCGACGACCAGCAGGTGATGGCCGATCCCAACGCCCCGATGACGCTGCCCGGCGGCGGCTATCCCGCCGACGGCCAGCCGCGCTCCTCGCTCACCCCGCCGGGCCTGCCGGGCGTCGCCGTCAACACCGCCGCTCCGCCCCCGCTCTCCCAGCAGGCCGCCCTCTCGCCGCAGGCGCCGGGGCCGCGCTCGGCGGAGGACGAATATTCGGCCGACTATCGCCTGATCGAGAGCGGCAACTACGAGGCGGCGGAAGCGGCCTTCCGCAAGTTCCTCGCCGCCTATCCCAAGGACAAGCGCGTGCCCGACGCCATCCACTGGGTCGGCGAGAGCCTGTTCCAGCGCAAGCAGTACCGCGACGCCGCCGAGCAGTTCCTCACCGTGACCAAGAACTATTCGGGCTATCGCCGTGCGCCCTCGAGCATGTACCGCCTCGGCATGTCGCTGGCCGCTCTCGGCGAGAAGGAGGCGGCCTGCGCCACCTTCCAGGAGATCGGCCGCAAATATCCCAACGCCGCCGCCACGGTGAAGAGCGGCGTGCAGCGCGAGACCCAGCGCAACGGCTGCTGACGCGATGGCGCCGACGGGCGCGGCGGCGCCGGCCGGAGCCGCGATCGCCGACCCCGAGCTCGACGCGCTGCTGCGCGGCTTCGAGGCCCGCCCCGGCCTGGTCCTCGCGGTCTCCGGCGGCGCCGATTCGACCGCCCTCATGCTGCTGGCGGCGCGCTGGCGCGCCCTTGGCGGGGCGACCCCGATCATCGTCGGCACGGTCGACCACGGCCTGCGGGCCGAGGCCGCGGCCGAATGCGAGGCCGTGGCGGCGCAGGCGGCACGGCTGGCGCTGCCCTGCCGGATCCTGCGCTGGGCGGCGGCCAGACCCGCCTCGCGCCTGCAGGAGCGGGCCCGCGCCGCCCGCTACGCCCTGCTCGCCGGCCTGGCGCGCGAGGTCGGGGCCGATGCCCTGGCCACCGCGCACACCCTCGACGACCAGGCCGAGACCGTGCTGATGCGCCTCGCCCGCGGCTCCGGCATCGACGGGCTGGCGGCGATGCGGCCTTCGACCCCGCGGCTCGGCCTGACGCATCTGCGCCCGCTGCTCGCCTGCCCCAGGGCCGGGCTGGTCGCGACTCTGCGCGAGGCGGGCCTGTCCTGGGTCGAGGACCCCTCCAACGCCGATCCTCGTTTCGAGCGCGTGCGCGCCCGCCGCCTGCTCGCCGGCCTCGCCGGGGCGGGGCTGACGGCGCCGCGCCTCGCCGTGCTGGCGGCGCGGGCCGGCCGGGCGGCCGAAGCGCTGGACCGGACGGCGCGGGCACTGTTCGCCGAGATCGTCTCGGCCGACGGGACTGGCCTGCGTATCGCCGCAGCCGGCTTTGCCGCAGCCGCGCCGGAGCTGCGCCTGCGCCTGATCGCCCTCGCGGCCGAGGCGGTGGCGCCGGCGGCGACGGACGAGGCCTATCCCCCCCGCCTGGAGCGGCTGGAGGCGCTGGGAGCGGCGATCGAGGTGGCGCGGGCGGCGGGCCGGCCGCTGCGCCGCAGCTTCGCCGGCGCCGTGCTCGGCCTGGACCGCAGCGGCGCCCTCGCCGTCGCCGCCGAGGGGCCGCGCCGGCGCGGCAGCGCCGTCAACGCCGCCGTAAGACGAACATGACAATGCTTCACCTTGGCATTTGGCGCCCGCATGCCTAAATTACCGGGCGATGGTTGGTGGAGCTCCCGGCACCAGCAGGGCTGTCCGCCGCGAAAAGGCTCGAGATGAACGCGAATTTCCGCAATTTTGCACTGTGGGTGATCATCGTCCTGCTCCTGCTGGCGCTGTTCACGTTGTTTCAGAACCCCGGCCAGCGCGCGGCATCGAACGAGATTTCGTATAGCGAGCTGCTGACGCAGGCCGATCGCGGCAACATCAAGTCGGTCGAGATCGCCGGAACGCAGTTGACCGGCGTCTACACCAACAACACGACCTTCACGACGAACCTGCCGAACGATCCGCAGCTGGTGCAGCGCCTCGCCGCCAAGAACGTCGACATCAGCGCCCGCGCTCCGGGCGACGGCTCGCCCTGGTTCCTGCAGATCCTGATCAACCTGCTGCCGTTCCTGGCCCTGATCGCGGTCTGGGTGTTCCTGTCGCGCCAGATGCAGGGCGCCGGCGGCAAGGCCATGGGCTTCGGCAAGTCCAAGGCCAAGCTCCTGACCGAGGCGCATGGCCGCGTCACCTTCGAGGACGTGGCCGGCATCGACGAGGCCAAGGAGGACCTGCAGGAGATCGTCGAGTTCCTGCGCGATCCCCAGAAGTTCCAGCGCCTGGGCGGCCGCATCCCGCGCGGCGTGCTGCTGGTCGGCCCGCCCGGCACCGGCAAGACGCTGACGGCCCGCGCCGTCGCCGGCGAGGCCAATGTGCCGTTCTTCACCATTTCCGGCTCGGACTTCGTCGAGATGTTCGTCGGCGTCGGCGCCTCGCGCGTCCGCGATATGTTCGAGCAGGCCAAGAAGAACGCGCCCTGCATCATCTTCATCGACGAGATCGACGCGGTCGGCCGCCATCGCGGCGCGGGCCTGGGCGGCGGCAACGACGAGCGCGAGCAGACGCTGAACCAGCTGCTCGTCGAGATGGACGGCTTCGAGGCCAACGAAGGCATCATCATCATCGCCGCCACCAACCGGCCCGACGTGCTCGACCCGGCGCTGCTGCGCCCCGGCCGCTTCGACCGCCAGGTGGTGGTGCCGAACCCCGATGTCGGCGGCCGCGAGAAGATCCTCAAGGTCCATGTCCGCAAGGTGCCGCTGGCGCCCGACGTCGACCTCAAGATCATCGCCCGCGGCACGCCCGGCTTCTCCGGCGCGGACCTGATGAACCTCGTCAACGAATCGGCCCTGATGGCGGCCCGGCGCGGCAAGCGCATGGTCACCCATGCCGAATTCGAGGACGCCAAGGACAAGATCATGATGGGCGCCGAGCGCAAGACGCTCGCCATGTCCGAGGAAGAGAAGAAGCTGACCGCCTATCACGAGGCCGGCCATGCCATCGTCGGCCTGAACGTGCCGGCCGGCGTGCCCGTGCACAAGGCGACGATCATTCCGCGCGGCCGGGCTTTGGGCATGGTCAAGTTCCTGCCCGAGGGCGACCGGTATTCGATGAAGTACAAGGAATACACCTCGCAGCTCGCCGTCGCGATGGGCGGGCGCGTGGCGGAGGAGATGATCTTCGGCCATGAGAACGTCACCTCGGGCGCGGTCGGCGACATCGACCAGGCCACCAAGATGGCGCGCGCCATGGTGACGCGGATGGGCTTCTCCTCCGAGCTCGGCATGGTCGCCTATGGCGACAACCAGGAGGAGGTCTTCCTCGGCATGTCGATGGGCCGCCAGCAGAACGTGTCCGAATCGACCGCCCAGAAGATCGACGCCGAGGTGCGCCGCCTGGTCGAGGAGGGCTACAAGGATGCCCAGCGCATCCTCGCCGACAAGCGCGAGGACTTCGAGACCTTGGCCGAGGCCCTGCTCGAGTACGAGACGCTGACCGGCGACGAGATCAAGGAGCTGCTGCGCGGCAACCCGCCCCATCGCGACGCCGGCGACGAGCCGCCCTCATCCTCGCGCGGCTCGGCCATCCACACCATCAAGTCCCGCAAGGCGCCGCCCAAGGCCGATCCCGGCGGGCTGGAGCCCGCCCCGCAGGCCTGAGGCCGCGACGAACGAAACATTGCCGAGGGCGGGTCGCAGGACCCGCCCTTTGCTTTTTGGCTTGTCGGCAGGGACGAGCCCCATAGAGGCGCGACACAAGCTGGGGAAGGTGCCGGCCGGCGGATGGGGGTGGCGCGCAGGCCTGAGGTGGTGTTCGGCTTGCACATCCCGTTCGTGCAGGGCTTGCAGGCAGCGAGCCCCGCGGACCACACCCCATCCGACCCGACTTCGTCGGGCCACCTTCCCCAGCTGCGTGGGGAAGGCTTTTGGCGCCTCCTTCTGCTCCGGCTCCGTTCTTCTGCGCTTCTCTTGGCGCCCCATGGGGTCAAGCCCGGCCATGACGGAAACCCTCGCGGCAGGAAGCACGACGGCTCCCCCCACGCGCGATCGTCATGGGCTACCTCGTTCCGCCCACCCCGCGGATCGTCTTCGATCGCGCCGCCAACTCGGACAGAGGCTGGATAAGCCAGAACGGCGGTCAGGCCTTTCGATCCTCTCGGCGTGTTCGCCGACAGGACATGGATGAACGGCCGCGCAGCGTCACGATCGTGCGGGCCGCTCCCTTCACGGCATCAGGCTGCCGACCGCCTCGCCGAGGCCGCGCACGCGCTTCACCACGTCGCTGCCGCGGGGGATGATGTCCGGCACCGCCACGCCGAGGATCGTCTGCTCGGGCTTGGCGGCCGGCGGCGGCACGGCAGCCGGCGGGGCCGGATCGGCCGGCCGGTCGGGCGTGCCGCTGTCGAGCTGCATCAGCACCGGCACCGGATCATCGGGCGCCGCCGGTTCTGCGACGGGCACGGCCTGCGCCAGCTCGGGCCGGGTCGGCAGGACCTTGGCCGGTGCGGCGGCGATCCGCGGCCGCGGCGGCGGCAAGGCCACGGGCCGGACCTGCGCCTGCACCGTGGCCGGCACGCTGCCGGTGACCGTGACGCTGCCGCTCGCCGGCGCCGCCGTGGCGGCCGGGACGAGGAAGTGCGTGGCGCCGGCATCCGGGATCGGCGACAGGAGATTGCCGACCGGGATGCTCGCCACCGGACGGGGCGCCGGCGTGTCGGCGTAGCGCAGATAGGTGGTGGTGGCCGCGGCCACGCAGGCCGTGACGATGGCCGAGGCCAGCACTTCCAGGATGAAGCGCCGCACGAACAGGCCGAGTCGCTCGACCCACAGGATTGCGAGACTGACCACGCGGCGCTCCACCACTCTTCGCTGTGGGCGCGAGTTAGACCAGCGGTTCGGGGCCGCATTGCGGCGTGGGATGGCCGATTTCACGGAGAAACGGCTGAGCGGATTCTCTCGAACCCGACTTGCGCCCGTGAAGCGAAGCAGCCCCGAGTCTGCATCGAACATGCAAAATCAGGGAATGGCTGAAGCCACGAGAAGGCGCTTGGGCGTCAGGCGGCGGCGTCCTTGACCCCGAACTGCAGCTCGGCCAGACGCGCATAAAGGCCGCCCCTGGCGGCCAGGGCGGCATGCGTGCCCTCTTCGACGATGCGCCCCTCGTCCATCACGACGATGCGGTCGGCGGCGAGCACGGTCGACAGGCGATGGGCGATCACCAGCGTGGTGCGGCCCTGCATCAGCGTGTCGAGCGCCTGCTGCACCGCCGTCTCGCTCTCCGAATCCAGCGCCGAGGTCGCCTCGTCGAGCAGCAGCACCGGCGCGTTCTTCAGGATGGCGCGGGCGATGGCGATGCGCTGGCGCTGGCCGCCGGACAGCGTCACCCCGCGCTCGCCGATCGGGGTGTCGTAGCCCCGGGGCATGGCGCGGATGAAGCCGTCGGCGGCGGCGAGCCGTGCCGCCTCCTCCACCTCCGCATCGCTGGCCTCGGGCCGGCCGAAGCGGATATTGTCGCGGGCGCTGGCGCCGAACACCACCGGGTCCTGCGGCACCAGGGCCAGCTGCCGGCGGACCGCCGCGGGATCGGCCTGCGGCAGCGCCACGCCGTCGAGCAGGATGCGGCCGTCCTGCGGATCGTAATAGCGCAGCAGCAGTTGCAGGAGCGTGCTCTTGCCAGCGCCGGAGGGGCCGACGATCGCCACCGTCTCGCCCGGCTTCACGGTGAGCGACAGGCGCTCCACCACCCACCGGTCCGGCTGGGCGGGATAGGCGAAGGAGACGCCCTCGAAGCGGATGGCGCCGCGCACCGGCGCCGGCAGCGGCACGGGCTTTGCCGGGGCGGCGATGGCGGGCTTCTCGTCCAGGAGCTCGCCCAGGCGCTCGGCCGCCCCGGCGGCCTGGCTGATGTCGGCCCAGACCTGGCTGAGCTCCGACAGCGCCCCGGCGCCGAACACGGCATAGAGCACGAACTGGCTCAGCGTGCCGGCGGAGAGGCGCCCCGCGACCACGTCGTGGGCGCCGTACCACAGCACGCCGACGATCGAGCCGAACACCAGGAAGATGACGATCGAGGTCAGGATCGCCCGCGTCCGGGTCGAGACGGCCGCCGCATCGTAGGCGCGCTCCACCTCGCCGTCGAAGCGCGAGGTCACCAGGCGCTCGGCGGTGAAGGCCTGCACGGTCCGCATCGCGCCGATCATCTCCGCCGCATAGGCGGAGGCGTGTGCCAGCATGTCCTGCGCCAGGCGCGAGCGCCGCCGCACGTTGCGGCCGAACGCCACCAGCGGCAGCACGATCACCGGAATCGCGATCAGCACCAGGGCCGAGAGGCGCGGGCTGGTCACCACCATCATGACGACCGCGCCGACGAACAGGAACAGGTTGCGCAGCAGGATCGAGGCGGAGGAGCCGAAGGCCGCCTTGATCTGGGTGGTATCGGCGGTGAGGCGCGAGACCACCTCGCCGATCTTGGCCGTGTCGAAGAAGGCGGGCGAGAGGCAGGTGAGGTGCTCGAACACCCTCGTGCGCACGTCTGCCACCACGCGCTCGCCCAGCGTCATCACGAGGTAGAAGCGCGAGGCGCTCGCCAGGGCGAGGACGGCCGCGACGCCGAGCATGGCGAGGAAGTAGTCGTTGATGTAGTCGGCCTTGTCGGCGGAGAAGCCGAAGTCGATCATGCGCCGGAGCGCCACCGGCACCACCAGCGTCGCGGCCGAGGCGGCCAGGAGCGCGAAGAAGGCGGCGATGATCCGCACCTTGTAGCGCAGCGCGAAGGGTGCCAGCGCCAGGAGCGGGCGGAGCGCCCGGCGCCGCTCAGCGCGTCCGTCGCCGGGCGCCGGCGTCTCGGCGGCTGAAGAGGTTGGACCCATGCTCGAAACGACCTCACGATAAAACCGCGGGACAATGCCGCGCCGGGCGGCGGACCGCAATCTTTGGAACGATTTCAAGCCGCTTCAGTTTGCCACGCCGTGGGAAAACGCACGCGGCGAGAAAACCCGCGCGGCGGGAAAACCCACGCCGTGCTTTTTGCTTGACGCCACGCGGGAACAGGCGCAATTCGTCACAGTCCGTACGCAAGGTCCGTCCTGCGTCGGGCCTCACAGGAACACCCCCATCAATGCCTAGCGACAGTCACAGTCGATTGTTCGTGCCGTCGTCGGCCGCCGTGATCTGACCGCGCTAGCGGCTCACCACGATCGGCCGGCGGCGGCCGGTCGAAAGGAAGTGAGCCATGGAAGACCTCGTCAAGACGCCGGCCCCGGTCGTCGACGCTAAGAATTCGGCCCATGACGGGTCTCAGGACGACGTGCTGGCAGCCTGCCTGGCGATGGAGCACGTCGCCGACGTCGTCGAGCTTCTCAACGAGCACGATCTCGAGGACCAGGCCCACGTCCTCGTCCACCTGCCGGACGAGCGGGCGATCGAGGTGCTGGACCAGCCGGGCCTCGACGATCCGGCCGGCCTGATCGAGGCCCTGCCGGCCGAGCGGGCGCTCACCCTGATGGCCGGCATGTCGGCCGACCGGGTGGCGGAAGTGTTCCGCTACATGAACGACCCGCCGCGCGGCGACCTCCTGCGCCGTCTCGATCCCGAGACCCGGGCGGCGCTCGACCGCGTGCTCGCCTATCCCGAGAACACCGCCGGCAGCCTGATGACGACGGAGTTCGTCAGCGTGCCCGCCAGCTGGACCGTCGAGCAGACGCTCGACCACATCCGCCGGGTCGAGCGCACGCGCGAGACGATCTACGCCATCTATGTGCTCGATCCGAAGACCCGCAGCCTGGTGAAGGCGGTCGCCCTGCGCCGCCTGATCACCGCCGACCCCAAGGCCCTGGTCACCACCGCGGCGCGCTACGACAAGCCGGTGACGGTCTCCCCCCTCGCCGACCGCGAGGACGTCGCCCGCCTGATCTCCAAATACGACCTCCTGGCCGTGCCTGTCGTCGACGAGTCGCGCCACGTCATCGGCATCGTCACGGTCGACGACGTCATCGACGCCATCGTCGCCGAGAACACCGAGGACGTGCAGAAGTTCGGCGGCATGGAGGCGCTCGACGAGCCCTACGACCAGATCGGCTTCTTCCAGATGATCAAGAAGCGGGCCGGCTGGCTGTGCGTGCTGTTCCTCAGCGAGATGCTGACCGCCAGCGCCATGCAATATTTCGAGACCGAGCTGGAAAAGGCCATCGTCCTCACCCTGTTCATCCCGCTGATCATGTCCTCGGGCGGCAATTCCGGCTCGCAGGCGACCTCGCTGCTGATCCGTGCCCTCGCCCTGCGCGAGGTGAAGCTGGGCGATTGGTGGCGGGTGGCGATGCGCGAGTTCCCGACCGGCATGGTGCTCGGCGCCATCCTCGGCGTCGTCGGCGTCATCCGCATCGTCATCTGGCAGAAGGCGGGCCTCTACGACTATGGCGAGCACTGGATCCTGATCGCGGCGACCATCGGCGCTGCGCTGACGGCCATCGTCACCTTCGGCTCGCTGGCCGGCTCCATGCTGCCCTTCATCCTCAAGCGCGTCGGCTTCGACCCCGCCAGCGCCTCCGCCCCCTTCGTCGCCACCCTGGTCGACGTCACCGGGCTGATCATCTATTTCAGCGTGGCGCTGATCATCCTGCGCGGCACGTTGCTGTGAAATGGGGGGAGGCGGCGTTCGCGCGCCTCCCCGTCCGTTGGAAGTCGCGAGACGCTCCCGCCTTGGCCGGCGCGCCGTTCGATGTTACCCCTGCGGAAGGCATTTGCCGGGGGGCATCGTGCGGACGAGAACGGTCATTCCAGCGGCCTTGGCGCTCCTGTGCTGCGCCTGGCTGACGACACCGGCGGCGAGCGGCCAGTTTCGGCGCATCCTGCATCAAGGCACCTATGTCCACCAGGGAAGCGGCTTTGCTTTCCCGGAAGCGGTCGGCGGATTCCAGCGAACCGGCATCACCGTCTTCAACGACGGCGCCACGGATGTCGGCATCGGCTATGAGACCGGGGCAGCCGGCAGGACGATCGTGACGACGGTCTTCGTGTATCCGGCGCCGGCGACCGCCGAGACGGCTTCGTCGCGGGCCGCCACGGAAGCCGCACGGAGCCGCGCCTGCGCCGAGCATTTCGTGGAGATCAAAGCCGGTATCGAGACGCTGCATCCCGGAGCTCGGCTGATCCGGGAGGGCGCAGTGGCTTCGCCGTCCCCGGCTCATGCGAAGCCGGGACTGAGGGCGGTCTTCGAATTCGGTCAGGTCCTGGACGGACGCCGGCAAACTCGCCGGTCCGAGGCGGACCTTTACTGCTACTTCGGCGGTGAATGGCTGGTGGCGTATCGGACGACGGCATCTCCAGGCGTCCGGCATGAAGCTGCGCTCGCCCGATTGATGCGTGCGCTCACCTGGCCGTCCAGGCCCTGACCACGGCCGGCGGGCGAATAGGCTCCCCGACGACCGCCGGGAAGGGCCGCCTCGGCGTGATACCGCCCCTCTTGGCGAGCGCCCAGTCGCGGAGAGCAGGCCCGGCGTCGCTGTGATCGGGCTGGTCATGAGACTCGGTCACAAAATCGTCTCCTTTAAGTTGACTAATATTATAGACTATATATTTTGACCTGAGGCGGCCGACACCGGCGGCCCGTCCCCTCCCGGTTCAGCGCCTGGCGCCCACTCAAGGATCCCCGCATGACTTCCCTCAAACTCCTGGCCGCGGGCGCAGCGCTGCTGCTCGCCGCCCATGCCCAAGCCGCCGAGACCGTGCGCATCGGCTATCAGACCGCGCCGGATCCTTCGCAGGTGGCGATCGTCGACGGCGAGTACGACAAGGCGACGGGCGCCAAGATCGAATGGCGCAAGTTCGATTCCGGCGCCGGCGTCATCGCCGCCCTCGCCTCCGGCGGCATCGACATCGGCTATGCCGGCTCGAGCCCGCTCGCCGCCGGCGTCACCCGCGGCGCGCCGATCCAGGCCTTCCTCATCGCCGGCCTGATCGGCGAGGCCGAGGCGCTCGCCGTGCGCAACGGCTCCGGCATCCAGGAGCCCAAGGACCTCGTCGGCAAGAAGGTCGCCGTGCCCTTCGTGTCGACGACGCATTACAGCCTGCTGTTCGCCCTCAAGCACTGGGGCATCGATCCCGCTGAGGTCAACATCCTCAACCTGCAGCCGCCGGAGATCGCCGCTGCCTTCGCCCGCGGCGACATCGACGCCACCTATGTCTGGGATCCCGCCCTGGCCAGCGCCAAGAAGACCGGCAAGGTGCTGATCACCTCGGCCGAGGTCGCCAAGCTCGGCGGCCCGACCTTCGTCGCCTGGATCGCCCGCGACGATTTCGCCAAGGCCCATCCCGACATCGTCACCGCCTTCACCAAGGTGACGCTGGCCGCCTTCGCCCGCTACCGCGGGGATCCCGCCGCCTACGGGCCGGGCACGGCGCTGGCCAAGAAGATCGCCGACTTCACCGGCGCCAAGCCGGAGGAGGTCTCCGAGCAGGTCGCCGGCAACTATTATCCCCTTGCCGACGAGCAGGCCTCCGACCAGCTCCTCGGCAAGGGCACGGCCGAGGCGATCGCCGCCACCTCCGCCTTCCTGAAGGACCAGAAGAAGGTCGACGCCCTGCTGCCGGACTATCGCCCCACGGCGACGGCCGCGTTCGTCAAGGCCGCCGCCGCGGTCAACTGAGCCGAAGGCGGCGCGCCGCAGTCCGGCGCGCCGCCCCTGCCGGAAGGATCTGCATGTCCAGTCTCGAGGTCCGCGATGTCGTCGTCCGCTACGACGCCGCCGCCGGCGCGGTCACCGCGCTCGACCACGTCTCCCTGTCGATCGCGCCCGGCGAGTTCGTCGTGGCGCTCGGCGCCTCCGGCTGCGGCAAGACCACGCTGCTCAACCTGATGGCCGGCTTCCTCAGCCCGACCAGCGGCACCGTGAGCCTCGACGGGCACGCCGTCACGGGCCCGGGCGCCGACCGCGGCGTGGTGTTCCAGCACGGCGCGCTGCTGCCCTGGCTCGACGTCATCGACAATGTCGCCTTCGGCCTCCGCCTGCGCGGCGTGCCCGAGGCCGAGCGGCGCGAGCGCGCCCGGGCCATGCTGCGGCTGGTCGGCCTGGACGGCGTCGAAACTCGGCGCATCTGGCAGCTCTCCGGCGGCATGCGCCAGCGCGTCGGCGTGGCGCGGGCGCTCACCGCCGATCCCGACTTCCTCTTGATGGACGAGCCGCTCGGCGCCCTCGACGCCCTGACCCGCGAGCAGATGCAGGAGCTGATCCTCGACATCTGGGGCCGGACGCGCAAGGGCGTCTTCTTCATCACCCACGGCATCGAGGAGGCGGTATTCCTGGCGAGCCGCCTCCTGGTGATGTCGCCGCGGCCGGGACGCGTCGTCGCCTCGATCCCGCTCGATTTCGGGCGCCGCTACGCCGCCGGCGAGAGGCCGGACGCCCTCAAGGCCGACCCGCGCTTCCTAACGACGCGCGAGCGGGTCAAGGCGCTGATCTTCTCCCATCGCCAGCCCCTGGAGACCGCGGCATGAGCGAGGCGACCGCATCCGCGCCGGATCTGGCGCCGGCCGCCCGGCCGGGGCGCCGCCGTTTCGCTTTTCCCCGGCCGACGCGCATGGTGGGCACCGCCATCGCCACGTTCCTGGTGCTGATCGCCCTGTGGTGGCTCGCCGCCAGCCTCGAGGTCGTGCCGGCCCTGTTCCTGCCCTCGCCCGGCGCGGTGCTGGCCAAGGCGGTGCTGGTGTCGACCGATGGCTTCGAGGGCGCCACCCTGCTGCAGCATCTGGTGGCCAGCGTCTGCCGGGTGGCCGTGGCCCTCGCCGCCGCGGCCGTCACCGGCGTCGCCGTCGGCTTTGCCATCAACCTCAACCAGACCGCCCGCGGCATCCTCGAGCCGCTGCTCGAATTCTACCGGCCGATCCCGCCGCTCGCCTATCTGCCGCTGGTGATCATCTGGTTCGGCATCGGCGAGTTCGCCAAGGTGCTGGTGATCTATCTCGGCATCTTGCCGTCCATCGTCATCGCCACCACCGACGGGCTGCGCTCGGTCGCCCAGGACAAGATCCATGCGGCGCGCTCGCTCGGCGCGACCCGGGGCCAGGTGGTGCGGCTCGTGCTCCTGCCCCATGCGCTGCCGAGCATCCTCACCGGCATCCGCATCGGCCTCGGCACGGGCTGGGCGACGCTGGTGGCGGCCGAGCTGATCGCCGCCACGCAAGGCCTCGGCTTCATGATCAAGGGCGCGGCGGATTTCCTCGTCACCGACGTCGTCATCCTCGGCATCATCGTCATCGCCCTGGTCTCGATCGGCATGGAGCTGGCGCTGCGCCTGCTCCAGCGCATGATCGTGCCCTGGCAAGGCCACGACTGAGCCTCCACAGCGAGACAACCGATGATCCAGCGCCATTTCGTCGCCGCCGCGCCGCCGCCGCCCAAGGGCGTCAAGTACCACCATGCCAGCGCCGCGGCCGGCTGGCTCCACGTCACCGGCCAGCTTCCCACCGATCCCGCCGCGCCGGACGCGCCCTTTCCCGAGGGCATCGAGGCGCAGACCGCGCAGACCTTCCGCAATCTCGCCACCATCGTCGAGGCCGCCGGCTATTCCTTTGCCGACACCGTGTTCGCACGCATCTACCTCAGCGACTTCGACCGCGACTATGACGGCCTGAACCGGGCCTTCTACCGCGTGTTCACCGACGAGGCGGCCGTGCCCTCGCGCACCACGGTGGGCGTCGCCAGGCTCGGGCGCGGCGCCCTGGTCGAGATCGACCTCGTGCTCCATCGCGAGCCCTGATGCCCCGCCCCTCGCAGATGGCGGCCGAGATCGACCTCGCCGCCGACGTCCTGGTCCTCGGCGGCGGCCCGGCCGGCGCCTGGGCGGCGCTCGCCGCGGCCGAGGCCGGCGCCCGCGTCGTCCTCGCCGACAAGGGCCGGGTCGGCACCAGCGGCGCCAGCGCCGCCGCCAACACCGCCGTCATCGCAGCGCCGGATGCCGCCACCCGCGCCGTGGTGATGGAGCGCCGCCTCGCCCGGGGCTTCGGCCTGGTGCAGGCGGAGACGGTCGAGCGCGTCCTCGACGAGGCCCATGGCCGCCTGCTCGACCTCGGCGCGTGGGGCTACGCCTTCGCGCGCGACGATGCCGGCGCGATCTATCGTGGCACCTTGCGCGGACCGGACTACCTCCAGCTCCTGCGCCGGCGGCTGCACAAGGCCGGCGTGCGCATCCTCGACCACAGCCCGGCGCTCGCCCTCATCGGCGACCGCGCGGGCGCGGCCGGCGCCTGGGGCGTCGCCCGGGCCGGGGGCGCGCGCTGGCGCGTGCGGGCCGGCGCGGTGGTGATCGCCACCGGCGGCTGCGCCTTCCGCAGCAAGGCGCTCGGCACCCACGGCCTCACCGGCGACGGGCTCCTGATGGCCGCCGAGCTCGGCGCCACGCTCTCGGGCATGGAGTTCTCCGGGCAGTACGGCATCTCCCACGTCGCGGCGACCGTCACCAAGAACCTGATCTATGGCTGGGCCAGCTTCACCGACGCGACCGGCCGCCGCCTCGAGGGCGAGGACCCCTTCGAGATCCTGGCGCGCCACCTCCCCGAGGGCCCGGTCTATGCGATGATCGACCGGGCCTCCCCGGCGATCCGCGAAGGGTTGCGCCGCGGCCAGCCCAACATCTTCCTGCCGCTCGACCGCCTCGGCATCGATCCCTTCACCGAGCGCTTCCCCGTGACGCTGCGCTACGAAGGCACGGTGCGCGGCGTCGGCGGCCTGAGCATCGACCCGCGCGGCGCCACCGGCGTTCCCGGCCTTTTCGCCGCCGGCGATGCTGCCTCCCGCGAGAGCCTGGTCGGCGCCACCAGCGGCGGCGGCGGCCCGAACGCCACCTGGGCCATCGCCTCGGGATGCTGGGCCGGAGCCGCCGCAGCAGCCTTCGCGGCCGGCACCGATGCCCGTCCGGACGGCGGGCCGGTAGCGGAGATGCCGCTCCTCGACGATGCCGGGCTGGCCGAGGGCCTTCGCCTGGTGCAGGACGAGCTGTTCCCGGTCGAGCGCAATTTCATCCGCGACGGCGCGGCGATGCGCGGCGCCCGCCAGCGCCTCGGCGAGGGCTGGCGACGGCTGCGCCGGGCCGGGCGCGCGCCGGCGGCCGGGCTCGACGCCGCTCGCCTGCTGCGCGGCCGCGAGCTCGCCGCCATCACGGCGACGGCGCGCTGGATCAATGCCGCCGCCCTGGCGCGGACAGAATCGCGCGGCATTCATCGCCGCCGCGACTGCGCCGCGACCGACCCGGCGCAGGCGCGATCCCTTTCCGTCAGCGGCCTCGACCATCCCGTGGCCACCAAGTCCGAGGCCGTGCGATGATCGAGCTCGTCAGCGCCGCGCGCTGCATCCGCTGCGATTCCTGCGTCGATGCCTGCCCCGACCACGTCTTCGATGCCGTGCCCGGCGGCGTCCCGGTGATCGCCCGGCTCGACGACTGCCAGACCTGCTTCCTGTGCGAGCTCTACTGCCCGGTCGACGCGCTCTATGTCTCGCCCCTGAAGGACGATCGCGAGAAGGTCGACGAGGCGGCCCTGATCGCCTCCGGCACGCTCGGCAGCTATCGCCGGGCGCTTGGCTGGCGCGGCATCAAGGCGGCCGGCACCGAGGGCGACCTCAGCCACCGGCTGTTCGAGCCCGACGGCACGCCGCATGCGGCGAGCGCCGCCCTGTTCGCCGGCGGCGAGCCATGATCGCGGGGCCTGTGGCGCAGCAGCCGCTGCGCATCGCCGTGGTCGGCTGCGGCTTCACCGGCGCGGCCTTCATCGTGCACGCCCTGCGCAGCCTGCCCGGCCCGCTCGCGCTCGAGGTGGTCGAGCCTGCCGCCGAGCTCGGCCTCGGCGTCGCCTATGCCGCCACCGACCCGCTGCACCGCATCAACGTGCCGAGCGATCGCATGAGCCTCCATCCGGAGGATCCCGGCCATGCGACGCGCTGGCTGTTCCAGGCCGGCATCCTGCCCGGCGACGGCGCCAGCACCGACGCCGCCGGCCATCACTACGTGCCGCGCCGCGCCTATGGCGCCTATGTCGGCGACGTGCTGGCCGAAGCGCTGCGCCAGGCCGGGCCGCGGGTCCGGCTGCGGCACCACCGCGCCGTTGCGCTCGGCGCCCGGGCGCTGCCGGACTGGTCGCTGCGGCTCTCCGACGGCACGACGGTGGCGGCCGACCGGCTGGTGCTGAGCTTCGGCCATGGCGCGCCGGCCGCGCCCTTCCCCATCGCGCCGGAGGCTGCCGCCGATCCGCGCCTGATCGCCAATCCCTGGCAGCCCGACGCCGTGGCCGCCCTCGACGGCGATACCGCCGTGCTGATCGTCGGCACCGGCCTCACCATGGCCGATATGGTCGAGACCCTGCTGGCGCGCGGCCATCGCGGCCCGATCACCGCCGTGTCCCGGCGCGGCCTCATCGCCCAGCCGCAGGGCCTCTACCGCGACGATTTCGACCTGCTCGAGGGCGGGCCGCCGCCTTCCACCGCCCTGGCGCTGCTGCGGCTGGCGCGGCGCCGGGCCGCGGCGGCGAGCCGTGCCGGCCTCGGCTGGGCGCCGGCCGCCGACGCCCTCCGCTTCGAGCTGCCCCGGCTGTGGCCGGCCCTGCCGGCAGCGGAGCGCCGGCGCGTGGTGCAGCGCCTTCTGCCGTTCTGGGAGTCGCACCGCTTCCGCATGGCGCCGCAGCCGCACCGGACGCTCTCCCGGGCCGTCGAGACCGGCCGCGTCCGGGTGGAGCGGGCCGGGGTGCGCTCGGTCGAGGTCGCGGACGGCCGCCTGGTGGCGACGCTGCGCCGGCCGGGCGGCGCGCTCGAAAGCGCGGCCTTCGGCGGCATCGTGCTGTGCATCGGCCCGGACCGTGATCCGACGCGCCATCCCCTGGTCCGCGACCTCGTCGCCGCGGGCCTGGCGCGGCTCGACGCGCTCGGCATCGGCCTCGACGTCGACCAGGGCAGCCGGCTCCTCGACCGGGACGGACGGGCGCAGGCGGGCGCCCTCGCCCTCGGCCCGATGACCCGCGGCACCTTCGGCGAGATGACCGGCGCGCCCGACATCGTCCGCCGGGTCGCGGCCCTCGCGCCGACGCTGGCGCCGTGAGCCGCCCCCGCGCCCCGGTTCTCCCGCATGAAGCGGGTGCCAAGCCGTGATACGCCTTGTGCCGGCCAAGGTTTTGCGCTATCGACCGCGCGAATTTCCCAACAGCGCAGCGCGCGATCTCCGGGCCGGTCCCGGGCCCGAACCAGGATTGCATCGATGAAGGACAAGATTCACCCCGACTATCATGACATCAAGATCGTCATGACCGACGGCACCGAGTTCGTCACCCGCTCGACCTATGGCAAGCCGGGCGACACGCTGCAGCTCGACATCGACCCCAAGACCCATCCGGCCTGGACCGGCGGCTCGCAGCAGCTCCTCGACCGCGGCGGCCGCGTCTCCAAGTTCAACCAGCGCTTCGCCGGCATCAGCTTCAAGCGCTGATCCCCGGAGCCGTTTCGGCCGACGGAGGCGGGCTTTCGGCCCGCCTTTTGTTTTGGGCAGAGCGGTCGGGCCGGACCGGAGCATCGGATGCGGACACCCGTCGCTCGCCGCCGATACCGTGCAACTCGTTACGCGTCTACGCCCTCATCCCTGAGCTTGCCGGTCCTCTTCTCGCGGCGCGAATTCCACGCAGGCGTGATCGAGCTGCGCCAGTTCTTCGTCGATGATGCTGCTGATGATCGACCAGTCGCCTCCCGCCAGCCCCGCGCCGATCCTGGGGTAGCCGATCCGACCATCGGCAAAGCGCGCGGCAATGGTGCGCATGACCTTGCGGATCGCGTCGTAATCGGCCTTCACGCCGTTTCCCCGCCAATGGAACTGCGTGTAGGCATTGACGACGATGAAGGAGCGGCCGTTCCGTTCGACCTCGGCCATCGAAAAGCTGCCGAGCTTTTCCCGGCTCCCCTTCGGCGTCCGGCAATCGGCCGCATAGGCTTCGGGGAACTGCTGCTTGATCGACAGCGCGATCCCCCGCCCCATCTGGCATTGGCAATTGCAGCCATGGATGATCACGTCGAAGGCGCCGTCGCAGGCCAGTTGCAAGAGATCGCCGCGGATGATGCGCATGGGAGTATCCTCCGTCTCTCGGGCGAAAGGCCCGTATGGAGCGCGTCTCTGGCAGATGCATCCTCGGCGAGCCCTCCGGCTCGCCGTCCCTTTCGCCGGTGCCGCTCAGTTGCTCCAGCCGCCGTCGATGACGTGCGCCTGGCCGGTGGTGAAGGTCGCGCCGGCGAGATAGACGACGAGGTCGGCGATCTCCTCCGGCCGGCCGATGCGGCCCATCGGCTGGCGCGCCGCGAAGGCGGTGCGGGCGGCCTCGAAGTCGCCGGTGGCGCGCAGGCGATCCTGCAGGGACGGGCTCTCCACCGTGCCGGGGCAGATGGCGTTGCAGCGGATGCCCTGGGTGACGTAGTCCGCCGCCACCGACTTGGTGATGCCGACCACCGCCGCCTTCGAGGCCTGGTAGGCGAAGCGGTTCGGCACGCCCTTCACGCTCGAGGCCACCGAGGACATGTTGACGATCGCGCCGCCGCCGCGGGCGATCATGCCCGGCAGGACGGCGCGGATCATGTGGAACATGGCGGTGACGTTGAGGTCGAAGGCGAAGCGCCAGTCCGCCTCCGAGCATTCCAGGATCGTGCCGGCATGCACCACCCCGGCGCAGTTGAACAGGATGTCGACCCCCTCGGGGAAGCCGCCGACGAAATCCGTGATCGCCTCGTTCGACAGAACGTCCAGCCGCGCCGTGCGCACGCCGGGCACGCCGTCGAGCGCGGTGAGCTTGTCCCCGGCGATGTCGGTGGCGTGCACGCTGGCGCCGGCGGCGGCCAGGGCCAGGGCGGAGGCGCGGCCGATGCCCTGGGCCGCGGCGGTGACGATCGCGGTCTTGCCGGTGAGATCGATGGTCATGCAGGCGTTTCCTTTCGCTGAGCGGGCGAGGCGTGCGCGGGCGCATGCCCCTCCTGCGCGCCGGGGCTGGGGGAAGGCCTTCGCCCGCGGCCGCCGCGGCTCGCATCCAAGCCGAAAATCACAGGCAAGGAGGCCTGTCAATCGGGGGGCGAGCCGGTCCGGTTCCTTGGTGCAACGGTTCCGTCATGGCCGGGCTTGACCCGACCATCCACGCGACCACCGCGCCGGCCGGCATCGGCTCGCCGTTGGCCGGTGCTGCAGCCGTTGCCCTCTTTCCCGCAACCGTCCCGTCATGGCCCAGTTGGCACAGCCGGCAGGCTCCAAACACCTCTTGAAAATTTGCTCATCGCAAAATATGATTTTTCAGAACCTGGACTGACAGTTTGTTCGCCGCTGGCGGCGAATCCGGTCGGATGCAAGAGCTTGGGAGGACACCGATGGCCCTTACGCAACTCGCGGCGGAGTTGGTCGAGCGCGCGGAGCGCCTCGGACCGATCACCATCGGCCTCGCCGGCGCCGGCCAGATGGGCACGGACATCGTCGTGCAGGTGGCGCTGATGCCGGGCGTGCGCATCGGCGCCATCTCCGAGGTCCGGCCGCAGGCGGCGCTCGACGCGGCGCTGCTGGCCGGCCACGACCGCGGCGACATCGTCGAGGCCGGCACGGCGAGCGCCATCGACCGCGCCATCGAGGCCGGCAAGATCGCCGTCACCTCGGATCTCTACGCCCTCGCCGCCGCCGGACGGATCGACGTGGTGATCGACGCCACCGGCAACCCCAACATCGGCACGCTGTTCGCGCTCGAGGCGATGAAGAACGGCAAGCACATCGTCATGCTCAATGTCGAGGCCGACATCACCATCGGCCGCTTCCTCAAGGAGGAGGCGCGCAAGGCCGGCGTGGTCTATACCGGAGCGGCGGGCGACGAGCCGGCCTGCACCATGGAGATCATCGGCTTCGTCCAGAGCCTCGGCTTCGACATCGTCGCCGCCGGCAAGGGCAAGAACAATCCGCTCAATTTCGCCGCCATGCCGGAGGCGTACGAGGCGGAGGCGCGCGAGCGCAACATGAACGCCCGCATGCTGGTCGAGTTCGTCGACGGCTCCAAGACCATGATCGAGATGGTGGCCATCGCCAACGCCACCGGCCTGGTGCCCGACGTGCCGGGCATGCACGGCCCGACCGCCGGCCGCGACGAGCTCGCCTCGGTGCTCTGCCCCAAGGCCGACGGCGGCGTGCTCCACAGAAAGGGCGTGGTCGACTATTCCATCGGCAAGGGCGTCGCGCCCGGCGTCTTCGTGGTGGTGGAGACCCGCCACCCCCGCATCCTGGAGCGCATGGTCGACCTCAAGGTCGGCAAGGGGCCGTACTTCACCATCTTCCGGCCCTATCACCTCACCAGCCTGGAGACGCCGCTGTCGGCGGCGCGGGCCGTGGCCCACGGCCGCGCCGACATGCAGCCGCTCGACCACCCCGTCGCCGAGGCGACGGCGCTGGCCAAGCGCGACCTCCATCCCGGCCAGCTCCTGGAGAAGATCGGCGAGCACGACTATCGCGGCTGGGCCATGACCTGGGCCGATGCCCGCCGCGCCGGCGCGCTGCCCATCGGCCTGGCCGAGCGTGCCAAGGTGCTGAAGCCGATCAAGGCGGGCGAGCCGCTCACCTACGAGAACTGCGCTCCCGACGATTCCATGGTGGTGACGCAGATCCGCCGGCGCCTCGACCAGTCCGACGCGCGCTTCGTCACCGGCGACGCGGCCTGAGGCCGCGGCCGTCGACGCGGCGGGCAGGACCGGGCGGGTAGGCGCCGGCCGGCTCGCCGGGCTATAGACGACCGCCCGACATTTCTCTGGACCTCCCATGCGCGACCTCGTCATCGGCGTCGATGCCTCGACCACCGGCGTCAAAGCCATCGCGTTCGACCGCGGCGGCGCGCCGGTGGCCGAGGCGCGCGCCGCCTATCCCCTGTCCATGCCCCTGCCCGGCCATGTCGAGCAGGACGCGGAGGACTGGTGGTCCGCCCTGAGCGGCGCCTTGCGGACGCTGGTCGCCGAGGTCGGCGCGGCGCGGATCGGCGCCCTCGCCATCGGCCACCAGCGCGAGACCTTCGTCTTCGTCGATGCGGCGGGGCACCCGCTCGCTCCCGCCATCCTCTGGCTCGACGAGCGCGCCCGGCCGCAGGTCGCCCGCCTCTCCGCCGCGGTCGGCCGCGAGCGCCTGCGCGACCTCAGCGGCAAGCCGCCGGACCCGACGCCGGCGCTCTATGGCATCGCCTGGATGGCCGAGCACCGGCCGCAGGTCGTCGCCGCGGCCCATGCCGTGCTCGATGCCGGCGGCTTCCTGATCCGCCGCCTGACCGGGCGCCTCGCCACCAGCGTGCCCAGCGCCGACCCGCTCGGCCTCGTCCATGTCGAGACCGGCGCCTGGGACGAGACGCTGGTCGCGGCCGCCGGCCTGCGGCCGGCGCAATTGCCGGCCCTGGTTGCGCCGGGTGCGGTCATTGCCACGCTGACGGCCGAGGCCGCGGCCCTGACCGGCCTGGCGCCGGACACGGCGATCGTCGCCGGGGCGGGCGACGGCCAGATGGCCGGCCTCGGCGTCGGCGCCATCGACGAGGCCACCGGCTATCTCTCGCTCGGCTCGGGCGTGGTCACCGGCCTGTTCGGACGCGACTACCGCACCGCCGATGCCCATCGCACCCTGGCGAGCCCGACCGGCCGCGGCTTCATGTTCGAGACCGTGCTGCGCTCCGGCATGCAGCTGGTGGAATGGACGGTGCGGACGCTGCGCCCGCCCGCAGCCGGCGCGGCGAGCGATCTGGAGGCCCTGCAGGCCGCCGCCCTGGCGGTCCCGCCCGGCAGCGGCGGCCTGATGGTGCTGCCCTACTGGGCCGGGGTGATGAACCCCTATTGGGACGAGGCGGCGCGCGGCGTCGTCCTCGGCCTGACCCTGGACCATACGCCGGCGCACCTGTTCAGGGCGGCGCTGGAGGGCATCGCCTACGAGCAGCACGTCACCACCCATCTGCTCGAGGCGAGCGTCGGCCGCCGGCCGGAGCGCTTCATCGCCTGCGGCGGCGGCACGAAATCGCCGCTGCTGATGGCTGTCATGGCCGCCGTGCTGGAGCGCCCGCTGGCGGTCTCGCCGGTGAACGAGGCCGTCGCCCTCGGCGCCGGCGTGCTGGCGGCCGCCGCGCTCGGCTGGCACGGCTCGATCGAGGCGGCAGCCGCCGCCATGGTGGCGCCGCCCACCCGCATCGTCGAACCCGACCCGGCCCTGACCGCGGCCTATGCCCCGCGCATCGCCATCTACCGCGACGTCTTCGCGGCGACGAGCGGGGTGGCGCAGCGGCTCTACGCGCTGGGGACCGGCTGAGGTATCGGATGGGCGACCCCGGGCGGCCACGGGCTGCCCGGTCGGTTGCTGCCTTGCCCTGACGGAGCAGTGTTCGCGTGGATGGACGGATCAAGTCCGTCCATGACGGCTGCGGGTGGTGCAGCCGTCGCCTTTTCTTGCCGCTACCGTTCCGTCATGGCCGGGCTTGCCCCGGCCATCCACGCGAACATCGGCCTGTCAGAAAGAGCAATCAGCCGGCATGCCAACGCGGCCGACGAATAGCATCCGTAGAGCCCTCACCCCGCCAGCAGCCCCAGTGCCGCGGTCTCGTCGGTGATCAGCACCGAGGCGCGGGTCAGCGCCAGCGCCGCGCGCAGCACGCCGACCTTCTCGTAGCCGCCCGAGGCGATCACCACCTTGGGGATGCGCGAGAGCTCCTCCGGCGGAAAGGCGCAGACCCGCCGGTTGACGGGATGGTCGATCAGCCCGCCGTCCTCGCCGAGGAAGGAGCACAGGATGTCGCCGGTGGCGCCCAGCGCCTTCAGCTCCTCGAACTCCTCGATGTCGAGGAAGCCGTAATTGGAGATCGTGCCCTCCGGGCCGAGGCTGCCGACGCTGACCAGCGCCATGTCGGCGCGGCGGGCGCGGTTGATCACCTCCTGCACCGCGCGCTGGCTCATGAAGGCATCGCGCATCTCCGGCCGGTCGGCATAGGCGGGAACGGGCAGGAGATAGCAGGCGGCGTCGATCTTCTCGGCCAGCTCCCAGGCGCATTCGGTCGGGTTGAGCGGCTGGGCCTTGGTCAGTCCGCCGAGCAGCGAGACCACCGTCGCCTGCTTCAGCGGGCGCGCCGTCATGCGGCGCAGCGCCTGGTTGAGGGTGCGGCCCCAGCCGACGCCGATGGTCATGGCGTCGGCCGCGGCGTTGGCGAGGTAGAGCGAGGCGGCCTGGGCGACGAGCAGGTGCACGGCGGCGGCCTCGGCCGGCCTCGGCACCACGATCGCCTCGGTCAGGCCGAAGCGCTTCAGCAGCTGCTCCTCCAGGAGGAAGCAGGAATCGGCCTTGTCGCGGATGCGGAACTGGATCACGCCCTCCTCGCGCGCCGCCACCAGCAGGCGGTGGATCTTCATCCGGCTGACGGAGAGCTGCTCGGAGATCCGCTCCTGGGTGTTGCCCTCGACATAGTAGAGCCAGGCGGCGCGGATCTTCAGTTCGTCTTCGGAATAGGCCGTCACGGGCGTTCCATCGGGTTGCGGCCGGGCCTGGGCGGCGGGGCTCGCCGTCTGCTTGTACACCCATGCACGGGCCTGTGCATCTCGCCTGTTGACAGAAAGCTTTCCCGCCTTTAGCGTGAAAAAAATCACAATCAACAATACGAAATTTCAGGGATGGTTGCGCGAGCCAGACAGAAGGTCAGTGGATTGAGCGGCGCCCGCCGGCCGCCGAGGCCGCGCCGTGGCGAACGCTTCCAGCCGGCACCCGAGAGACCCTGGGCATGAAGCGTCTGTCTTCCTGGTATGCGTCGCTGGGCGCGGTACGTGGGCCGCTGATCGGCCTGGTGGCGCTGTGCCTGGCGCTGAGCCTGTCCACCGACACCTTCTTCACCACGCGCAACGTCCTCAACGTCATGGACCAGATCACCGTCCTCGGCGTCATGGCCATCGGCATGACGCTGGTGATTCTGATCGGCGGCATCGACCTGTCGGTCGGCTCGGTGCTGGCGCTGTCGATGATGGTGATGGGCTATCTCGCCAACGAGATGGGCCTGCCCTTCGGCCTCGCCATCGTCGTCGCCATCCTGGTCTCGGCCCTGTGCGGCCTGGTCTCGGGCCTGATGATCACCGAGGCGGGGCTGCCGCCCTTCATCGCCACGCTGGCGATGATGTCGGTGGCCCGCGGCATCGCCAGCATCATCACCGACGGCCAGCAGATCGTCGGCTTCCCCGACTGGTTCACCGACCTCGCCATCACCCGCCACTTTTCGGTCCTGTCGGTGACGGTGGCCGTCATGGTGGTGCTGTTCGCCATCGCCTGGATCGTGCTGCGCTACCGCGCCGCCGGCCGCAACCTCTATGCCGTGGGCGGCAGCGTCGAGGTGGCGCGCCTCGCCGGCATCAAGGTGCAGCGCACCACCAACTGGGTCTACACCCTGTGCGGCGCGCTGGCGGGCCTGGCCGGGGTCATCCTGGCGGCGCGGCTCGACTCGGCCCAGCCGAGCTCGGGCCTGGGCTACGAGCTCGACACCATCGCCGCCGTCGTGATCGGCGGCACCAGCCTGTCCGGCGGCGTCGGCGGCATCGGCGGCACCATCGTCGGCGTGCTGATCATCGGCTTCCTGCGCAACGGGCTCAACCTGCTGCGCGTCTCCCCCTTCGTCCAGCAGATCGTCATCGGCGTCGTCATCGCCCTGGCCGTGGCCGGCGATACCTGGCGCCGGCGCATGCGATGAGATCCGCCGCTCCCGGCCCGCCCGGGGGACGGCATGAGGCAAGACCGCCCGCGGGCGGACAGAACGGGCTCAGGTGAGCTCAGGGAAACGGTCCGGCAGGCAGCGCAACGACCGCGCCGGGCCATCACCAACGGAGGAAAGCACATGTCGCATCGTCGTACCGTCCTGCTCGCGGCCGTGGCCGCCGCCGCGCTGGTCGCCGCGCCCGGGCTCGGGCAGGCCAAGGAGGCCAAGAAGATCGGCCTCGCCGTCGCCAACCTGCAGGCCAACTTCTTCAACCAGATCAAGCAGTCCGTGGAAGCCTACGGCAAGGAGAAGGGCCTGGAGGTGATCACCGTCGACGCCAAGGGTGACGCCGCCACCCAGGTCAGCCAGGTGCAGGACCTGATCACCCAGAACATCGACGCGCTGATCTACATCCCCGCCGGCGCCACCGCCGCCGCCGTGCCGGTCAAGGCCGCCAAGGCCGCCGGCATCCCGGTGATCAACGTCGACCGCAACGCCGACGGCGCCCCGGGCGACACCTTCATCGCCACCGACAGCGTCGCCTCGGCCAAGCAGGTCGGCGAATGGGTGTGCAAGCAGACCGGCGGCACCGGCAAGGTCGCCATCATCCACGGCCAGAAGGGCACCACGCCCGAGGTCGACCGCACCAAGGGCTGGGGCGAGATGAACGCGGCCTGCCCGGGCCTCAAGACCGTCGCCGAGCAGTGGAGCCAGATGTGGGCCCAGGACGAGGGCTTCAAGATCGCCCAGGACTTCCTGCAGGCCGATCCCACCATCACCGTGATCTGGGGCCAGGCCGACGCGCTGGCGCTCGGCGCGGCGCAGGCGGTGAAGGTCGCCAATCCCGACCATAAGATCCTGGTCGCCGGCTTCGACGGCGACACCGCGGCGCTGGTCGCCCTCAAGAACGGGGTGTTCGACGTGACCGCCACACAGAAGACCCAGGCCATGGGGCGCCTCGCCGTGGATTCGGCCATCGCCCTGGTCGCCGGCAAGGACGTCCCGGCCCTGCAGCTGCAGACCGCGACGCTGACGACGAAGGAGAACGTCGAGCCCTTCATCGAGAACCACCCCTGAAGGTCTGGACGACGGCTTGTCGCGTTAGACGCGACGCCGGCCAATCCCCTCCCCCTAGCAAGTCGGATGTTTCCGACTTGCCTCGCTGAGTGGTCGATCTCGGGAACACCCGAGATCGACGGGGAGGGGTGAGGGGTGGGGGTCCATCAGGATTAAGCACGACGCCGGTCGAAGGGCCTTGTGACGGGATTTCCATCCGTCGAGGCGGACGTCACGACCCCACCTCGTACTCCTCCCCGCAAGGGGGAGGAGAGCGGCTGGCGTCGCGCCCGAAGCATCAATCGCCGGTTGGGTCTAACCTGCCTCAACCGTCGCTCTTCAAGACAGGATACGCCCATGTCCGTCCCGCCTGCCGCGACCGGAAACGCCCCGACGGGCCTTTCCATCCGCGGCATCAAGAAATCCTTCGGCGACGTCGACGTGCTGTTCGGCATCGACCTCGACGTTCGGCCGGGCGAGGTGGTGGCGCTCCTGGGCGAGAACGGCGCCGGCAAGTCGACGCTCTCCGGCATCATCGCCGGCGCGGTGCGCCCCTCCGCCGGCACGATGACCTGGAACGGCGCGCCCTATGCGCCGCACCAGCCGGGCGACGCCATCGCCGCCGGCATCGGCATGATCCACCAGGAGATGCGCCTCCTGCCGCACCTCTCCATCGCCGAGAACGTCTTCGTCGGCCGGCTGCCGCTGAAGGGCGGGCGGATCGATCGCGACACCATGAACCGGCTCGCCAGCGCGCAGTTGCGCCGGCTCGGCCTCGACGTCCCGCCCACCCGGCTGGTCGGCACCCTGACCATCGCCGCCCAGCAGCAGGTCGAGATCGCCAAGGCGCTGGTGCTGCAGGCCAAGCTCCTGATCCTCGACGAGCCGACGGCAGCCCTCGGCGGGCACGAGACCGACCTCCTGTTCGAGCAGATCAACCGCCTCAAGGCCGAAGGCTATTCGTTCATCTACATCTCGCACCGGCTGGAGGAGATCGCCCGCATCGCCGACCGCGTCGTCGTGCTGCGCGACGGCCATCTCGTCGCCACCCACGACACGGCGCAGCTGCCGGTCCGCACCTTCGTCGAGGCCATGGTCGGGCGCAGCGTCGAGCGCATGTTCCCCGACCTGCCCGCCCCCGGCGGCGACGTCGTCCTGGAGGTGCGCGGCCTGACCTCCGCCCATGGCGCCTTCCGCGATGTCGGCTTCGAGGTGCGCAAGGGCGAGATCCTCGGCTTCGCCGGCCTGATCGGCGCCGGCCGCACCGAGGTGATGCGCGCCATTTCCGGCGCCGACCCGCGCCGCGCCGGCGAGATCCTCGTCGACGGCAAGCCGGTGGCGATGAGAAGCCCGGCCGACAGCATCGAGGCCGGCATGGTGCTGGTGCCGGAGGACCGCAAGGCGCAGGGCGCCATCCTCGACCATTCCATCGCCGAGAATCTCTGCCTGCCCAACCTCGACACGGTCGCGCCTGACGGCTGGGTGCGGCCGGCCCGGGTGCTCGCCTTCGCCCGCGAGGGCATCCGCAAGCTCGGCGTCAAGGGCGTGCCGGACCAGGCGATCCGCAACCTTTCCGGCGGCAACCAGCAGAAGGCGATCATCGCCAAGTGGATCGCCCGCAGCCCGAAAGTGTTCATCCTGGACGAGCCGACCCGCGGCATCGACGTCGGCGCCCGCGCGGCGATCTACGACGTCATCGCCGACCTCGCCCGGGCCGGCATGGCGGTCATCGTGGTGAGCTCGGATCTGGAGGAAGTGCTGGGCCTGTCCCACCGCGTCGTGGTGATGAGCCGCGGGCGGCAGATGGGCATCCTGCCGAAGGAGAAGGCGACCAGCGTCGCCGTGATGGAGCTGGCCACGGCGTGAGCAGGGCCATGCAGACGAACCTCGACGCATTCCGAGGCAGACCTGCCGGCCGGCACGGCACCAGCGTTGCCGGGAGAATATCTCGCGTCGCGATCGCGTGGATGGCCGGGACAAGCCCGGCCATGACGGTCGCGGGTGTCGCGACCGTTGCCATCCCTCGCGCAACCGTTCCGTCATGGCCGGGCTTGTCCCGGCCATCCACGCGCACACAGGCGGCGCAGAATGAGGCACCGCCATGATCGTGGCCGGCCGCCGATACGCGCTGAACCGAACCGGCATCGTTCGACAGGAGAGCAGCCCATGACCCTCTTCCGCCTCGACGGCAAGGTCGCCTTCGTCACCGGCGCGGGCAGCGGCATCGGCCAGGGCATTGCCGTCGGCCTCGCCGAGGCCGGCGCCGACGTCGCCTGCTTCGGCCGCTCCGAGGCCGGCCTGGCCGAGACGGCGGAGCGCATCGCGGCGCTCGGCCGCAAGGCGCTGGTGCTGACCGGCGACGTCACGGACGCCGCCCGGCTCGCCGCCGCGGTCGGGGAGACGGAGCGCGCGCTCGGCCCGCTCGAGCTTGCGGTCAATTCCGCCGGCGTCGCCGCGGCTACCCCGGCCGAGGCGATGGCGCAGGCCGACTTCCAGCGCATCATCGACATCAACCTGACCGGCACGTTCCTGAGCTGCCAGGCACAGGCGCAGGTGATGCTGCCGCGCCGGCGCGGCGCCATCGTCAACATCGCCTCGATGTCCGGCACCATCGTCAACCGCGGCCTGACCCAGGTGCACTACAACGCCTCCAAGGCGGCGGTGATCCACCTGACCAAGAGCCTCGCCATGGAATGGGCGGACCGCAACATCCGCGTCAACGTCATCAGCCCCGGCTACACCCTGACGCCGATGAACCGGCGGCCGGAAGTGGCCGAGCAGGTCAAGCAGTTCGAAGCCGACACGCCGATGGGCCGCATGGCCAGCGTCGAGGAGATGGTCGGCCCCGCCGTCTTCCTGCTCAGCCAGGCCTCGTCCTTCTGCACCGGCATCGACCTCCTGGTCGACGGCGGCTTCTCCTGCTGGTGACGCCGCCGTCCGACCCCATTGTCCCGAGAAGGAACCGATCCATGACCCGCTTCGCCGGAAAGACCGCCGTCGTCACAGGCGCCAGCCGCGGCATTGGCCTCGCCATCGCCGAGCGCTTCGCCTCCGAGGGCGCCAGCGTGCTGCTCAGCGCCAACGAGGAGCGCGTGCACGAAGCGGTCGAAGGCCTGAAGGCCAAGGGCTGGGCGGCGGCCGGCTTCGTCGGTGACGTCACCGATGCCGCCTCGGTCAAGGCGCTCTACGATGCGGCGGAGCAGCAGTTCGGCCGCGTCGACATCTCGGTGCAGAACGCCGGCGTCATCACCATCGCCCGCATCGAGGCGATGACCGAGGCCGAGTGGGACAAGGTGATGGACGTCAACACCAAGGGCGTCTTCCTGTGCTGCCAGGAGGCCATCCGCCGCATCCGCAAGCACGGCGGCGGCGGCCGGCTGATCAACACCGCCTCCGGCCAGGCCCGGCAAGGCTTCATCTTCACCCCGCACTACGCCGCCTCGAAGTTCGGCGTCGTCGGCATCACCCAGAGCCTCGCCAAGGAAGTGGCCAAGGAAGGCATCACCGTCAACGCCTTCTGCCCCGGCATCATCGGCACCGAGATGTGGGCCTATAACGACAGCGCCTGGGGCAAGCTGCTCGGCGACTACAAGCCCGGCGAGCTGATGGCCGAATGGGTGCGCGGCATCCCGATGGGCCGCGCCGGCACCGGCGCCGAGGTCGCCGCGCTGGTGGCTTTCCTGGCGAGCGCCGATGCAGCGTACATCACGGGGCAGACGGTGAATGTGGATGGCGGGCTGATCATGTCGTGAGGGGGTGGCGGCGAGGTCACACGCCGGAATCGCCGCGACAGTTGCGCTGAACAATGATGCCGCCGCGTTCGCGTAGATGGCCGGGTCAAGCCCGGCCATGACGGTGGCGGGTGGTGCGACCCTTGCCGTCCTTGCTGCAACCCTCATGGCCGGGCTTGACCCGGCCATCCACGCGACCACTGTCAATGCCGGAAGATCAAGTCGACGCGCCGGCGCAGATCCTACCCCGCCAACGCCCGCAACCCCGCCGCCTCCCGGAACGCCGCATCCCTGATGTCCACCTCGCCGCCGGCGAAGGCATCGCCCGCCGGGGTGCACAGGAAGGCGATCGCCGCGGCCGGCTCCTCGACGGCGGCCAGGGACTCGCGCGGGATCCGGCTCACCGGGTTGATGCCGGAGGCGCGGATCTCGGCCTGCATGCCGGTATCGACCACGCCCGGCGCGAAGCCGAAGGCGAGGATTCCCTGCCCGGCATAGTCCGTCGCCAGGGAACGCGTCAGCATGGTCAGGCCCGCCTTGGCGCAGCAATAGGCGCTCCAGCCCTCCAGCGGCTTGTGCGCCGCGCCGGAGGACAGGTTGACGATCCGCCCCCCGCCCCGCGCCAGCATCCCCGGCAGCACGGCGCGGGCGGCCAGCGCCGCGCCGGTCAGCGTCGTGGCGATCCCCGCCGCCCAGGCCTCGGCCTCGACCGCGTGCAGCGGGCCGATCGGGGCGATCACGCCGGCATTGTTGACCAGGATGGTGGGATCGCCCGCCCGCTCGCGGGCCTGAGCGACCATGGCCGCGATCCCGCCGGCATCGCCGACGTCGCAGGCCAGCGCCAGGCCCCGGCCGCCGGGCAGCGCCGCCGCCACCCGCTCCGCGTCTTCGAGCCGGCGCGCGGTGACCACCACCCGCGCGCCCGCCCGTGCCAGGGCCCCCGCCGTGGCAGCGCCGATGCCGCGCCCCGCGCCGGTGACGACGGCGACCTCCCCGTCGAGCCCGGCGCTCATGGCGTTCTCCCTGCTTCGGCGAGATAATCGTGCACGATCCGGCCCGGGACCAGGGTGAAGTCGGCGCGCCAATGCAGGCCGTCGAGCATGTCGATGACCGGCAGGCGGTGCACCGGCACCTGCGCATGCGGCCGGAGCTCCACCGTGCAGGGCCCGCCCCAGCATTCGTGCACCGTCACATCGGCGAGGCGCCGCGCCGTGAGCTGGCGGATGGCGGGCCGGCCGTCGATATGGTCGATCGCCTTGAGGTTGATGTTCTCGGCGAAGTCGAAATGCGCGGTCAGGCTGGCGAGCGTGTCGCGCCGCTGCTTATACGCCATGGTGCCGGTGAGGATGTCGATGCCGTTGCGGGCGACGAGGCCGACCACGAGGTCGCCGCGCAGCTCCAGCTTCGGCTCGCCCAGCTTCTTGGGTTGGCCGTGCACCTCGCGGCCATGCACCACGCCGACATCCGACCCGAGCACGAGATAGGGCGAATAGGAGCCGGCGACATCGGTACCCGGCAGGCGGCAGCCGACCGAGACGTTGCTCTCGAAATAGGGGCCGAGCCAGTCGGTGTCGGTCATCCGGTAGATATGGGCGAGCACCACGTCGCTCGCCGGCTCCAGCGGCGGCGGCAGGATGCGGGCGACGGCCGCCTCGCTGGTACGCCAGGCCAGCGTCAGCACCTCGACATTGCGGAAGGCGAAGGGGAAGGGCGGCACCGTCGGCGCGTCCCAGGGCGTGGAGAAGCCGGGCAGGAGGATGTCCTTCACCGTCAGCCGGTCGAGGCCGCCGCGTCTCAGGTCCTTGCCGGTGCCGTCGGGCTCAGCCATGGTCCGGCTCCGTGAAGCGCGCTTCCGTCGGCGGCGCGAGGCCGTAGCCGACGAAGCCGCCGGTGACGTTGATCATCTCGCCGGTGACGAAGGAGGCGGCCGGCGACACGACATAGGCGACCGCCGCCGCCACGTCGGCCGGCCGGCACCAGCGGCCGACGGGAATCGTCTTCAGCACCTGCGCCTCGAACGCGTCCCAGGTGAGGCCGAGCTTGTCGGCCTTCTCGCGGAACTGCTTCTCCATGCCGGTACCGGGCCCGACATGGCCGGGCGCCACGGCGTTGACGGTGACGCCATAGGCGGCGAGCTCGACGGCGAGGCACTGGGTCAGGCCCCAGAGCGCGTTCTTGGAGGCGATATAGGCGGAGGAGTAGGGATTGCCGAAGCCGAGCCGGGTGACGATGTTGACGATCCGGCCGCTCCGCGCCCGCATCATCGCCCGCGCAGCGGCGCGGCAGGTCAGGAACGGGCCGCGCGCGTTGACGCGCTGGATGCGGTCCCACTCCTCCGGCTCGGTGTCGACCACCAGCTTCTGCAGGTGGATGCCGGCGCAATTGACCAGCACGGCGAGGTCGTGCCGCTCGGCCACGCCGCCGATGCCGGCCTGGACCGAGGCCTCGTCGGTGACGTCGAGGGCGAGCCCCTCGCCGCCGAGCCCGGCCGCGACCGCCTGCGCCGCCGCGCCGTCGCGGTCGGCGACCACGACGTGATAGCCGTCTGCCGCCAGCCGTCGCGAAATCTCCGCGCCGATGCCGCCGGCGCCGCCGGTGATGAGCGCCGTGCCGCTCATGCCAGCCAGGCCCTGATCTGGTCGCGCAGCTGAATCGTCTCGGTCAGCACGTCGTCGTAGAGCGTTCCCATATAATCCTGATGCACATATTCCAGGGATAGATAGCCGGCATAGTTTGCCGCCTTCAACGTGGCGAGCTGCGCCGCCATGTTGATCGTGCCCTCATGGCCCTTGGTCTGCAGCGCGCCCGGCTTGCCCTGGCGCACATGCATGTGCGCGGCATGGGGCGCCAGAACGTCGATCTCGTCCTGCCGCCAGCCGAGGCAGACGAAATGGGCATAGTCGAGCGTCAGCTTCAGCCCGGGCACGCGCTCGATCAATTCGAGCGCCAGCGCCGGGCTTTCGAGATAGGAATGCACATGCGGCTCGACCGTGAGCGTCACCCCGGCCTCGGCCGCGATCGGCAGCAGCCGGTTGAGGCTCGCCGCGGACTGCGCCAGCGCCTGCGCCCGGCCCTGCCCCGGATTGACCACGCCCGGCAGCACGAACACCGTCGGGATGCCGGCCGCGCGGCAGAAGCGCGCGACCTGGCGGAAATCCGCGACATTGGCGTCGAGATGCCCGGCATCGGCGAGGTTGCGGGCCGCCAGGCTGTCGCCGAAGAGGTGGTAGAAGCTCGGCACGGTGACGCCGAGCCGCCGCACCCGCTCGGCCGCCTTGTCGGGGTCGGCCAGCAGCGCCGCCTTGTCGAGGGCCGGCCCGTAGAAATAGCCGAGGTCGAGGGCGCCGATGCCGAGCACATGGGCGATCCCGGCGGCCTCCTCCAGGCTGCAGGCCCGCAGCGACCAGGATGTCAGCGACAACTTCATCGCACCTCCTCCATCGTCCCGCTCGCCGCCGACCGGTACAGCGCGTCGAGCACCTCCACGGCCCGGAGGCCGACGATGCCCGGCGCCGGGTTATCCACGGGCAGGCCGCGGCAGATGTCGACCAGCGCCTTGACCGGCGCGACGCATTCATAGGCGCCGTCCCCGGCCGCGATCTGGCCGGTGACGCTCTCGCCGTCGCGCCGGTGCAGCTCCAGCCGCTCGCGCTCGATGTCGAGCAGCAGCATGCCCTCGCTGCCGAAGATCCGCATGTCGATCTGGAAACCGCACTGCTTCGGCACGGTCGCGGCGCCGGAGAGCGAGCCCGTCGCGCCATTGGCGAAGCGCACCACCGCGGCGTCGTAATAGTCGACGCCGGCGGGCGACTGCCCGGTGCAGGCGAAGACCTTAGCCGGCTCGAGATCTGCGATGCGGAAGAGGAGGCCGAGGGCGTGGACGAGCTGGCCCCAGCCATAGCCGCCCGCCCGCTTCGGGTCGGCCCAGGTCGAGGGCGGCGGCCGGAACATGGCGCCTTCCGTCTCCTGCATCGGCCGGCCGGCCATCAGGTCGTCGAGGGCGGAGGCCATCTGCAGCACCACGTGCTCGATCCGCCCGACCCGCGGCGCCAGCGCCCGAGCCCGGGCGGCGAAGGCCTTGAAGTTCCAGCCGTAGGGCACCACCACCTGCCGCCCGGCGGCCGCAGCGGCGTCGACGATCGCCCGGGCATCGGCGGCAGTGGTGGCGAGCGGCTTCTCCACCAGCACGTGGCAGCCCTTGGCCAGCGCCGCCAGCGCGTGCTCGTGGTGCAGCACATGCGGCGAGGCGATGATGACGCCGTCCATCGGCACCGTATCGAGCATCTCGCGATAGTCTTCGAAGGCGTGCGGCACGTCGAAGGCCTGCTGCAGCCGAGCCAGATCCTCGGCCCCGAGGCGGTTGACGGCGACCACCTCGCAGTCCGGGTCCGCCTTCAGCGCCGGCAGGTGGTTGGCGGCGGCCCACCAGCCGGCGCCGATCACGCCGATGCGGGCCCTGCTCACGGCCGGCCTCCCATGGCGGCGACGGTCGATCGGTGCACATTGGCCATATGGGTCTCCATGGCGCGCGCGGCCGCCTCGGCGTCGTGCGCCGCGAAGGCCGCGAGGATGGCCTGGTGGTCGGCGAAGGACTGCTGGATCGCCCCGGGCGTCTCCGCGGCGATGCGCCGGTATTCCAGGCCGAGGATGTAGAAGGACTGCGACACCCGCACCAGGAACGGGTTGCCGCAGACGGCGGCCATGATGCGATGGAACTCGGCGTCGGACTCGCGGAAGGCCAGGGGATCGGCGAGGGTGCCGCGCTGGGCCTCGAGCACCGCGCCGAGCCGGGCGATGTCCTCGTCCGTGATCTTCTCGGCGACGATGCGCGCCATGCCGGCCTCGGTCAGGCGCCGCGCCTCGTAGAGGGCGTTGACGTTCTCCTCGTTGAGGGTGATCAGCATCTGGAACGGCGCCAGCAGGTCGGAAGCGTCGAGCGAGGACACGACGATGCCCCCGCCCTGCCGCGCCTTCAGCACGCCGAGGATCTGCAGGCCGCGCAGGGCTTCGCGCAGGCTCGGGCGGCTCACCTGCATCAGCACGGCGAGCTCACGCTCCGGCGGCAGCTGGTCGCCGGGCCTGAGGTTCTTGGTGCGCACCAGGTCGAGCAGCCGCCGCGCCACCTGTTCGGCGAGGGAGCTGCGCTCGATCGGCGCGAAGGGGCTGGCCAGGGTCATCGCGTTCCGTCTCGGTTGCCTGTGGTGGCACGGAAGGCAAATGCATCGGACACGACGCCGACCGATCCCCTCCTCCTTGCGGGGAGGGGTACGGGGTGGGGGTCCATCAGGACAGGGCGAACCCTACGCCCCCGACCCCCACCCTTTATCCCTCCCCGCAAGGGGGAGGGAAGACCCATGCGTCGAGCCCAGTTCGACACGTGCGCACCTTGCTCCACCGAACCTCGTCCTCTCACAAATCGTCGAACCACGCCCGAGTCTGGCTCAGCCGGGGATCGGCGGCAGCAGCACCTGGAAATTCCTGAACTCGTCGCGCTGATGCAGCGCCGCGACATAGGCGCGGTAGGCCGCCTCGTCGATGGCGGCGTCGGCCGGCTGCCAGTCCGGACGGGCGCGGCAGGCGACCGCCGGATCGACCTTGCAGGCAGTGTCCGGCTTCACCAGGTCGCTGAAGGCGAACACGCTCTTCGGCACCGGCCTGCCGGCCAGCATGGCGAGCGCCGTCGGCACCGCGGCATTGGCATAGCCCTTGGGGAAGAAGGACATGGTGCCGACGAAGGCCGGGTCCTGCCCGAGCAGGTCGAGCCGCTCCCCGCCCATGCCGACGGCCAGCGTGCTCTCGCTCCGACCGGCCGCAGCGAGCGCGCGCAGCGCCCCGGCGAGCTGCTCGTCGCTGAAGGAGGCGACCAGCACGGGCTTGTCCGGATCGAGACGCCCCATGAGGTTGTTCATCGCCGTGAAGCCGCTGTCGGCGGTGCCCTGCATGTCGAGCCAGACGATCTGGCTCGCCGGCAGGTCCGGCATCACCGACTTGACCCCCGCCTCCTGCGACAGGTTGCGCAGCCGGCCATTCGGCCCGACGAGCGGGAAGGCGGCGATCACCAGCGTCGCCTCGCCGGCCTTGTCCTTGCCCCAGCGCTGCACCGCGGCCTCGGCCACATAGGTGCCGGCCCGGAAGCCGGCACGGGCATTGTCGACGCCGACCCAGGCGGCGCCGATGATCGGGATGTCGAGCGAGATGATCGGGATGCCGGCATCGTCGAGCGGCTTCTTCACCGCGCCGCCGAACTGCACGTCGAGCAGGCTGTTGATGACGAAATCGACGTTGCGCGTCGCGAAGGACTGGGCGTTGGCGACGTTCTTCTGCGGATCCCACTCGTTGTCGGCGGTCAGGAGCTCGATGCCGGCGGCCTCCGCGATCTCCTGCAGGCCCTGACGGTTGAGCTGGGAGAAGGGCGAGGAGCCGCCCCACATGGTGTAGCCGAACACATAGGCCTTGCCGTTGCGCGGCGGCGTCTTCGCCATGGCGTCCTTGACCATGGCGGCGAGCGCCGCCTTGTCCGGGTTGGCGGGGCCGACCTTGTCGGGATCGAAGCCGTGAAACGGTTCGGCCCGGGCGAGGCCGCCCAGCGCCGCGCTCGCGGCGACGGCGGCCGCCGATGCCAGGACTGCCCGGCGCGTGATGCCCATTACGACCCTCCCTCGTCCCGCCTCGCGCTCTGCGGCGCGATACCCCGGTTGACGTCTCTTCGGCCCGGCCAATTGGCCTGACCAATAATCCATGTTGACCACGTTAGCGCGGTCTCGCTAGCTTGCCAAGCTGTTCGCTGCCGGCATGAAACGACCGGCGGCGGCCAGGCGGGAGCTTCGCCGGCGGCAGATCCGGCGCCGGCCCGCCGAGGGAGGACGCCATGAGGATCGCGAGCGTGCGCTGCCATGTGCTGCGCTGGCCCGAGCCGAACGATTTCAACCATGACCGCATGACCGTGCTGGTGCGCGTCGAGAGCGCGGCCGGCATCTGGGGCTGGGGCGAGGCCATCGCCATGTGGCCGGAGGCCTGCAAGGCGACCGTCGCGGTGATCGAGGACGGCCTCGCGCCGCTGCTGGCGGCGGCGGGCGACATCGACGTCGACGCGGCCTGGCGCGCCATGAAGGCGCATAGCTGGTGGTATGGCGAGGGCGGCATCGCGGCGCTCGCCATCTCGGCCCTGGACATGGCGCTGTGGGACATCGCCGCCAAGGACCGCGGCGTGCCGCTGGTCGAGCTCCTCGGCGGCGCGGCGCACGCCGCCCTGCCCGCCTGCGCCAGCCTGCACGTCAACCAGCCGACGATCGAGGAGTCCGTCCGGGAGATCGCCGGCCACGTCGAGGGCGGCTTCCGCTCGACCAAGCTCGGCCTCGGCAAGCGCGGCCTGTCGCGGGCCGGGCGCGATCCCGATTACGACATCGCCCTGGTCGGCGCGCTGCGCGGGGCGATCGGGCCGGGGCCCGGCATCATGGTCGACGCCGGCAACGGCACGACATGGGACATCGACACGGCGATTCGCACGGTCGGCGCCATGGCGGCCCATGACATCGCCTGGATCGAGGAGCCGTTCCACCCCGGCGCGATCGGCGCCCATCTCGCCCTGCAGGCGGCGGTGCCGACGCCGATCGCCGCCGGCGAGCGCGAATGGTCGGATGCCGGCTACCGGCGCTGGCTCGCCACCGGCGCCGTCGAGATCTTCGGCATCGATCCTGCCCGCGTCGAGGGCGTCACCGGCTTCCGCCGGGCGGCCGCGGCGGTCGAAGCAGCGGGCAAGACCGTCAACGCCCATGCCTGGAGCACGGCGGTGCTTACCGCCGCCAGCCTGCACCTGTCGCTGGCCTGCCCGGCGGCGAAGCTGTTCGAGCTGAAGCCCCTGCCCGGCCCGATGCAGTTCGACCTCGTCGACGAGCCGTTCTGGCACGAGGACGGCGTGGTCCGGGCCCCGGCCCGTCCGGGCCACGGCGCCGACCCGAAGGAGGCGGTGCTGAGGCGCTACCAGGCCGTGTGAGGCGGCGCCAAGGCAGCTTTCCGGCGGCGGGTTGGCTGAAAAGCGGAAAACCTGTATGAGGCAAGAAGGGTCAACTGCTGGAAAGACGCACGATGCTGCTTCGGCTCCTCCTTGCGGGCGCGCTTGCGACCGTGGCCAGCGCCGCCGCGATGGCGGCGGAAACCACCGCCAGGACGCCCGTGGATGCGCTGATCGTCAAGCATGCCGCCCGCTACAAGGTGCCGGAGAGCCTGATCCGCCGGGTGGTGCTGCGCGAGAGCCGCTTCAACCCTGCCGCACGTCACGGCCCCTATTGGGGCCTGATGCAGATGCGCCTCGATACCGCGCGCGGCATGGGCTATCGCGGCCCGGCGCCCGGCCTGCTCGACGCCGACATCAACCTGACCTACGGCGTCGCGTATCTCGCCAATGCCTGGCGGGTGGCGCGCGGCAATGAGAGCCGCGCCGTGGCGCTCTATTCCGGCGGCTATTATTACGAGGCCAAGCGCAAGGGCATGCTGGGCGAGCTCCTGAAGTCGGCTGTCGTCACCGACACGACGCCCACCCTGATCCCCGTCTCCGTCACCGGCAGCATCCCGAAGGCCAAGGCGCAGTAGCGCCGGCGCCGTATCCGCGTCTCACCGGCGCGCGAGCTCGTCGAGCACGGCGAGCGCCGTGTCGCCGTCGATGATCAGGCCGCGCACCAGGCCGCTGCGCAGCAGCGCGATGATGGCGAGGGTCTTCTCCAGGCCCGCGGCGAGCAGGACGACGTTGCGCCCCCTGAGGTGCTCGGTGCCAACCGCCAGGCTGCGCCGGCTGAGGGGGTGCGGCACCTCGCGGCCGTGGATGTCGTAGAGCTTGCCGAGCGTGTCGCACACGGCGCCGCTGTCGCGCACGCTCTGCATCTCCTCAGCCGAGATCATGTCCTGCAGCCGCAGCACCGCGCTCTCCTGCAGCTCGCCGACGCTGATGAGGTAGAGGTCGGCGGCGCGCGCCATCTCCACCGCGTCCACCACCATGCGCTGCGACATCAGCACCTGCTGGTCGGCCTCCGAATCCGCGATGAACGGCACGGGCAGGAAATGCACCTCGCCGCCGGTGCGCGCCGCGAAGGCCTGCACCACCTCGAACGGGTTCGAGGCGGAATTGCGCGTCAGCGAGCCGATCAGCGAGACGAAGCGGGCCTGCGGATTGCGCACGCCCGAGAGCTGCAGCGCCACCTGCTCGATCGAGCGGCCCCAGCTCACCCCGACGGTGATCGGCCCCGTCCCCAGCTTGCCCTTGAGGACATTCGCGCCGGCCGTGCCGACGGCACGCCGGGCGACCACGCTCTGGATCCGGACAAGGTCCGGATCCGCAGCCATGCGGGAGAAGCCGACCGGCGGCGTCGCCAGGCAGAAGTCGAGCCCGAAGGCGCGGGCGATCGCATGCTCGACGCCGATGTCGCGGGCCGAATCATGGTTGATGGCGATGCTGATCAGGCCGCGGTCGCGTCCCTCCGACAGGAGGCGGTTGACCCGCGAACGGTGCAGGCCGAGCCGCGCCGCCGTCTCCTCCTGGTTCAGCCCGGCGACATAGTAGAGCCACGCCACCCGCACGATCAGCGCGTCGTCGGTCTCATGGGCCAGGTTGAGGTTGAGCATCGTCGTCTCCGGCCGCGCCGTCGCATGTTGACAAGTGTCAGGAAACAAATCAAACGTACATCAAATGTCGCTGCAAGCGACAAATGTGCAGATAGGGCCGACGCAGATCGGCGGTGGAGGGAGGAGCATGAGCTTCGTCATCGGCATCGACGGCGGCACCGAGAGCCTTCGCGCCCGCGTCTATGATCTCTCCGGTACCTGCAAGGGCACCGCCGCCCATCCCTATGACACCGCCTTTTCCGCCGGCGCCCGGGCCGAGCAGGATCCGGAAGACTGGTGGCGGGCCGCCGGCCTTGCCGTGCGCCAGGCCGTCGCCGAGGCCGGCATCGCGCCCGAGGCGGTCGAGGCCATCGCGCTTGCCACCACGAGCTGCACCGTGGTGGCGCTCGACGAAGCCGGCCGGGCCCTGCGCCCCGCCATCATCTGGATGGACGTCCGGGCCGAGGCCGAGGCCGCCGACGTCCTCGCCACCGGCGACCCCGCCCTGGTGGTGAACTGCGCCGGCAAGGGACCGGTCTCGGCGGAATGGATGGTCCCGAAAGCCCTGTGGATCGCCCGGCACGAGCCGGACCTGTTCGCGCGCGCCGCGACGATCTGCGAATACCAGGACTTCATGAGTCTGCGGCTGACCGGCCGGCGCTGCGCCAGCCTCGACAATGTCTCGATCCGCTGGCACTTCTCGACCCTGCGCGGCGGCTATCCCGCGAGCCTTCTCACGAAGCTCGGCCTGGAGGCGCTGCTCGCCAAATGGCCGGCCGAGGTGGTGGCGCCGGGCGAGGTGATCGGCACGCTCACCCCCGAGGCATCGGCCCATCTTGGCCTCGGCACCCATGTCAAGGTCGCCCAGGGCGGCGCCGACGCCTTCATCGGCATGATCGGCCTCGGCGTGTCGCAGCCCGGCCAGCTCGCGCTGATCACCGGCTCCTCGCACCTGATGTTCGGCGTCTCGGCCAAGCCCGTCTCGGTCGACGGGCTCTGGGGCACCTATGCCGACGCCGTCTATCCCGGCCGCCACATCATCGAGGGCGGACAGACCTCCACCGGCTCGATCATCGCCTGGCTGCGGCGCCTCGCCGGCGGCTCGCTCGACTTCGCCGCGCTCAACGCCGAGGCGGCGAAGCTGGAGCCGGGCTGCGACGGCCTGCTGGTGCTCGACCATTTCCAGGGCAACCGCACGCCCTATGTCGACGCGCTGTCGCGCGGCGCCTTCGTCGGGCTCACCCTCGCCCACGGCATGCCGCATCTCTTCCGCGCCGTGATGGAAGGCATCAGCTTCGGCACCCGCGCCATCCTCGATGGCATGACCGCCGCCGGCTTCGCCGCCACCGAGATCACCATCGGCGGCGGCGCCACCTCGTCCGACCTCTGGCTCCAGATCCATGCCGACGCCGCCGGCCTGCCGGTGAGCGTGCCGGCGGCCAGCGAGGCGCCGGCGCTCGGCGCCGCCATCCTGGCCGGCGTCGCCGGCGGCCGTTTCGCCAGCATCGACGAGGGCATCGCCGCCATGGTGCGCCCCGGCCGGCGCATCGAGCCGCGCCCGCGCGAGCGCGCCCTCTACGACGCGCTCTACCGGCGCTACGCCGAGCTCTATCCCGCCCTGAAGCCCTTCACGCCCAGGCGGGCGGACGCCTGATCCCCCGCCCAGCAATCCCCTCCGGTGGTTCCCGCATGCCCTCCAACACGCCTCTCCTGGACCTCTACCGCACGATGCGGCGCATCCGCACGTTCGAGGAGCATGTGGGCGAGCTCTATGTCCGCGGCCTCTCCGCCGGCTCGATGTTGCATCTGTCCATCGGCGAAGAAGGCGCGGCGGCGGGCGTCTGCGCCGCCATGCAGCCGCAGGACAGCTTCACCACCCATCACCGCGGCCACGGCATCTTCCTCGCCCGCGGCGCCGAGCCGGACCGGATGATGGCCGAGATCGGCGGCAAGGAGAGCGGCTATTGCCGCGGCAAGGGCGGCTCGATGCACATCGCCGACATGGCGCTCGGCCATCTCGGCGCCAATGCCATCGTCGGCGGCGGCATCCCCCACGTCGTCGGCGCCGGCCTCAGCTACAAGCGCCAGGGCCGCGACGCCGTCTCGGTCGCCTTCTTCGGCGACGGCGCCATGCAGCAGGGCGTCCTCTACGAGAGCATGAACATGGCGGCGCTCTGGGAGCTGCCGGTGCTGTTCGTCTGCATCAACAACCAGTACGGCATGGGCACGCGCATCGACCGGGCGACACGCTCCACCGCCTTCGACAAGCGTGCCGAGGCCTTCGGCCTCGAAGCCGCGATGGTCGACGGCGAGGATGTCGAGGCGGTGTTCCAGGCGGCGCAGGGCCTGATCGACGCCGCCCGCACCGGCCGGCCGGGCTTCATGGCGGTCTCCTGCTTCCGCTTCTTCGGCCATGGCCGCATGGACAAGAGCCCTTATCGCAGCGCCGAGGAGGAGGAGGCCGGGCGCAAGCGCGACCCCGTCGCCCATGCCCGCGCCGCTCTCATCCGGCGCTCCCTGGCCACGGCGCCAGAGCTCGACGCGCTCGATGCCGGGATCGCCCGGGAAATGAGCGCGGCCATCGACTTCACCGCCGCGGCGGAGGCCCCGCCGCCAAGCTCGATGTTCCGCGACGTCTATGGCCCCGGCGAGCCGGAGCCCGAGCCGGTGCGCACCCGCATCGACCGCATCCTGGCCAGGGCGTGAGGACGGACATGGTCGAGATCACCTATCGCGACGCGCTGCGCCAGGCCCTGCACGACGCCATGCTGGCGGACGGCTCCGTCGTCGTCATCGGCGAAGAGGTCGGCGTCTATGGCGGCGCCTATGGCGTCACCAAGGACCTGATCCGCGAGTTCGGGCCGGAGCGGCTGATCGACACGCCGATCAGCGAGCCGGCGATCATCGGCGTCGCCGTCGGCGCGGCCATGACCGGCCTGAGGCCGGTGGCCGAGCTGATGTATGTCGACTTCCTCGGCCTCACCATGGACCAGGTCGGCAACCAGGCCGCCAAGATCCGCTACATGTTCGGCGGCCAGATCGGCGTGCCGATGGTGCTGCGCACCCAGGGCGGCACCGGCCGCTCCGCCGGCGCCCAGCATTCCCAGAGCCTCGAGGCCTGGATCATGCACACGCCGGGCCTGCGCCTGGCCATGCCGGCCACCGCCGCCGACGCCTACCACCTCCTGCGCCACAGCCTGACCCTGCCCGACCCCGTGGTGTTCATCGAGCACAAGTCGCTCTATGCCCGGAAGGAGGAGGCGGACCTCTCCACGCCCGAGGCACCATGGGGCAAGGCCGTCATCCGCCGGCGCGGCGAACATGTGACGCTCGTCACCTATTCGCGCATGGTGCATGTCGCGCTGGAGGCGGCGGAGCGGCTGGCGGCAAGCGGCATCGGCGTCGAGGTCATCGACCTGCGCACGCTGAACCCGCTCGACATGGACACGGTCATCGCCTCGGTGAACCGCACCGGCCGGGCCGTGGCGCTGAGCGAGGGCGCCCGGACGGCCGGCGTCGCGGCCGAGATCGCCGCCCGCATCACCGAGGAATGCTTCGACTATCTCGAAGACCCGGTGATCCGCATCGCCGGCGAGGACATCCCGATCTCGGTTTCGCCCGACCTCGAAGGCGCCAGCATCCCGACCGTCGGCCTCGTGGTCGAGACCATCGCCCGGATGGTGTCGCGATGACCGCCACCCTGACCCTGCCGCGCCTCGGCGAGACCATGGAGGAAGGCCGCGTCGCCGGCTGGCTGAAGAAGCCGGGCGAGGCCTTCCGGCGCGGCGAGACCATCGTCGAGATCGAGACCGACAAGACCGTGGTCGAGCTGCCGGCGCTCGCCGACGGCGTGCTGGTCGAGATCCTGGCCGGCGACGGCGCCGCCATCAAGGTCGGCGAGCCGCTCTGCCGCTATGACGGCGCCGGCGAGGCGGCCGCGGCCGGGACGCCGGCAACCGAGACGCCTCCCGCACCCGCCCCCTCTCCCGCGGCACTCGCAGCGGCCGCTCCGGCCGAACCAGAGACCGATCGCATCCGCGCGACGCCGCTCGCTCGCCGCATCGCCCGCCAGAACGGCGTCGACATCGCCACGGTGCCAGGCAGCGGCCGCCGCGCCCGCGTGCAGGCGCAAGATGTCGAAGACTTCGTCGCACAAGGCTCTGGGCGCGCGGACACGGTGCCCGCCGAGGGCCCCGTTCTCCTCGCCTGCGACCTCCCGGCGGGACGCATCGCCTATCGCGAATGGAACGCCGCCGGCACGGCGCCGCTTCTCCTGCTGCACGGCTTCGGCGGCGACGCGGCGACCTGGCAGGGCTTCGCCGCCGGGCTCGCCCGCCAGGGACGGCGGGTGCTGGCGCCGGACCTGCCGGCGCACGGCGCCACGACGATCGCAGCCACCGGATTGGAGGATCTCGTCGAGGCGGTCGCCGCCTTCCTCGATCGCCTCGCCCCCGGCCCGGTCGAGCTCTGCGGCCATTCCCTCGGTGGTGCCGTCGCGGCGCGCCTTGCCCGGCACCCGGGCGTTGCGACCGGCCGCCTCACCCTGATCGCGCCGGCCGGGCTCGGCAGCGAGATCGACGCCGACTTCATCGACGGCATGGCTCACGCCTCCGCCGGCGGTGGCCTGGCGCACCTGCTGCGCCGCGTCGCGCTGCGCCCGCCGGCGCTCTCGTCCCGCCAGCTCGACGCCATGGCGGCCATGCTCGGCAGCAGCAGCCTCGAGGCGCTCGCCACAACGCTGGTGCGCGGCGGGCGCCAGCAGGTCGACATCACCGGCGATCTCGCGGCGTTGGAAGGCCGCGTCCGCCTCGTCTGGGGGCTGGAGGACCGCATCATCCCCTGGACGCAGGCCGTCCATGCCGGCAGCGCCATCCCCGTCCACTTCATCCCCGAAGCCGGCCACATGCCGCAATGGGACCAGCCGGTGAAGCTGGCGGCGCTCTTCGCCTGAGCCCGCCCAACAAGAACAAGACATCCCAGAACCCCAAACCACGGAGGAGACCCGAGATGGAAGACCAAGATGCCGTGAACCCGACCCGGCGGCGCCTCATCGGCGGCATGGGCCTGGCCGGCGCCGCCGCCGTGCTCGGCGGCTCGCAGCTGGCGCAGTTCACCCTCGGCAGCACGCCGGCCTTCGCCCAGGAGGCCAAGCCCTTGAAGGTGGCGGTCGTCGCCCAGCAGATGGCGGCCCAGTCCGACCAGCGCTCCTGGGACGGGCTGCAGCAATGGCTGAAGAAGACCGGCCTCGACAAGACCTGGCACATCACCCAGACCGACGCCAAGGGCGACCCCGGCCAGCTCGTCAGCCAGATCGAGGATGCGATCACCGCCAAGTCCGACGCCATCCTGGTGATGTACGGCACGCTGACCGCCGCCAAGAGCGCCCTCGACAGCCTCACGAGCTCGAAGATCCCGTTCTTCAGCCTCGACTCCGGCTGGCAGGCGCCGGCCATCGCCGACATCACCAGCAACAACTACGCCATGAGCGCGCAGACCGTGCAGTTCATGATCGACACGCTGCTGGCCAAGGGCAAGACCTCGGCCAATATCTGCGCCATCGTCGCCAACTTCCATCACGGCACCCGCAAGCGCGGCAAGGTGATGAAGACCGCGCTCACCGAGAACGAATGGATCTCGCTCAAGGCCGAGCGCGTCATCCAATATTCCGGCTTCTACGAGACCACCCAGAACACGGTCAGCGACTGGCTCACCACCTATGGCGAGGACCTCGACGTGATCTGGTGCCCCTGGGACGAGCCGGCCATGGCCGCGGCCGAGGTCATCGCCGCCCGCGGCCTGCAGGACAAGATCTTCGTCATCGGCCATGACGGCCATCCGACCGCCCTCGACCGCATGCGCAAGCCGGACTATCCGCTGCTCGCCACCACGGCCCAGGCCTTCGAAGTGTGGGGTGCCTATACCGGCTGGCTGATCAACGAGATCGTCGGCAAGGGCGGCGACGTCAAGAAGCTGGTGCCGGTGCCGACCGTCGAGTTCCCGGCGCCGCTCCTGGTCAAGGGCGTCAACATCCCGCCGGCGGGCACGCCGACCTACAACGCCCAGGACCTCTACTACATCTACCGCGACCGCGCCCTCGCCGGGATGTAGCCCTGACGCCGGTTATCTGGGCCGGCGGGCCGCCTTTGCCCGCCGGCCGTTCCATCAGGTGGAGACCCGAGGATGGACCGCATCGCGGCCCCGGCCGGACCGCGCCTCAGCGCGCGGGGCATCGGCAAGAGCTTCCACGGCAACCCGGCGCTGGCCGATGTCGACCTCGACCTGCGCGGCGGCGAAATGCTGGCGCTCGTCGGCGCCAACGGCGCCGGCAAGTCGACCCTGGTCAAGATCGTCTGCGGCGCGCTCGGCGCCGACCATGGCGAGATCCGCGTCGACGGCCGGCCCGTCTCGTTCCGCTCGGTGCGCGACGCCCTGGCGGCCGGCATCGCCGTCGCCCATCAGCAGGTCGCGATCATCCCCTCGCTCACCGCCGCCGAGAACATCATGCTCGGGCGCGAGCCGCTGCGCGGCGGCCTGATCCGCAACGGCCCGCTCTATGCCGAGGCCGGCCGGATCGCCCGGCGCTTCGGCATCGACATCGCCCTCGACCGGGAATGCGGCGAGCTCGGGCTCGGCGAGAACAAGATCCTCGACATCCTCAAGGCGATGGAAAGCGGGCCCGCCATCCTGATCCTCGACGAGCCCACCGCCTCGCTGACGCTGAACGAGAGCCGCAAGCTGTTCGCCTTCCTCAGCGACCTCAAGGCGCAGGGCCTCGCCATCCTGTTCATCTCCCATCACCTCAACGAGATCTTCGAGCACTGCGACCATGTCGTCGTGCTCAAGGACGGTCGCAAGGTGCATGACGGCCCCGTCGCCGCGACCACGCCGGCGGCGGTGGTGCAGATGATGGTCGGCCGCGCCATCGAGGACACCGACTGGTCGAGCTCGGCCGGGCGCGAGGCCGTGACGCTGCGCCTCAGGGACGTCACCATCGCCGGCCTCAAAGTGCCCGAGCTCACCGTCCATGCCGGCGAGATCGTCGGCCTTGCCGGCGTGCTCGGCGGCGGCCAGACGCAGGTCCTCGAGACGCTGGCGGGCGATGCCGGGGCCCTGGCGGGCCGGGACATCCTGGTCAACGGCAAGCCCGGCTGTCCCGCCAGCGTCTCCGAGGCGATCGACCGCGGCGTCTATCTCGTGGCCGACGAGCGGCTGCGGAAGGCGCTGTTTCCCGGGCTCTCGGTCGAGGAGAACCTGCTCACCGCCTCGCTGGCGGCGAACAGCCGCTTCGGCTTCATGCAGGGCGGAGCGGTGGCCGCGGCGGCGCGGCAGGCGATCGGACGGCTCGCCATCAAATGCGCCGGCCCCGGCCAGGACATCCTGCAGCTCTCCGGCGGCAACCAGCAGAAGGTGGCGTTCGGCCGCTGGCTGATCCGCATGGCGGGCGCCGGCGGCGGGACGAAGCCGCTCCTGCTGCTCGACAACCCGACCGAGGGCGTCGACGTCGGCAGCAAGGCCGAGCTCTACGCCCTGATCCGCGACCTCGCGCGGGCCGGCGCCAGCGTGCTGATCGCCAGCGCCGAGTTCCCCGAAATGCTCAAGCTCTGCGACCGCATCTACTGCATCGCCCATGGCAGCCTCGGCCGCTGCCTGGAGCGGACCGAATTCTCCGAAGAACGACTGCTGCTCGAGGTGAACTGACGATGGCGACGCACGCACAGGCAACCGGCGCCTCCCGCGCCGATTTCGGCGGGCTCATCGCCCGCTACGGCACCGTGGCGGCAGCGCTCGTCATCTTCGTCGGCTTTGCCCTCGCCTCCGACCGGTTCCTCTCCGTCGGCAACCTCAGCAACATCCTGGTGCAGATCTCGGTGCTGATGGTGGTGTCCTCGGGCCTCACCGTGGCGGTGTCGAGCGGCGAGTTCGACCTCTCCGTCGGCCAGGTCGCCAGCCTTTCCGGCGTGCTGGTCGCCGGCCTGATGATCTGGGCCGGCCTGCCCGTAGCCGCTGCCATCGCCCTGTCGATCCTCGCCGGCGTCGCCATCGGCGTGGTCAACGGCCTGCTCGTCACCTGGCTGCGCATCCCCTCGCTGATCGCCACGCTGGCCATGGGGCCGATCGCGCTCGGGCTCAACTACGCCTACACCAACGGCGATTCGATCTACGCCCAGATGCCGGACAGCTTCTATTACATCGCCAAGGGCAAGCTGTTCGGCGTCGTCCCGGTGCCGATCGTCATCGCCCTGGTGGTCGTGGCGGTGTTCTACGTCCTGCTCAACCGCACCCGCCTCGGCCGCAGCATCGTCGCGACAGGCGCCAACATCCAGGCCGCGCGCCTCTCCGGCATCAAGGTCAACCGCGCCCGCATCGTCGCCCTGGTGCTCTCGGCCCTCGGCGCCGCGATGGGCGGCATCATGCTGACCGCCCGCCTCGGCACCGGCCAATCCGGCGCGGGCGATGCCTATCTCATGGACAGCCTCACCGCCGTCTTCCTCGGCATGACAGCGTTCAAGCCCGGCCGCGCCACGGTGCAGGGCACGCTGGTCGGCGTCATCATCATCGGCATGCTCGACAACGGCCTCAACCTGCTCGGCGCCCCCTTCTATCTCCAGAACGAGGTGCGCGGCATCGTCATGATCGCCGCGGTGAGCCTCGCCGTGCTGCGCAGCGAGATCCGCTTCTTCCGCTGAGACGAGTGGGACACATGACCGATGTCGGAGAGAAGTTCCGGTCGAGCGAGACGCGCGTGTGTTCGATTGAACGCGACGCATGCGTCTTCCCTCCCCCTTGTGGGGAGGGATAAAGGGTGGGGGTCGTGCAAAATGAGACGGATCGGCCTTCAACAGGCGCGCTGTGATGCCTACCGCGCCCCATCCTGATGGACCCCCATCCCTCACCCTTCCCCACAAGGGGGAAGGGAGTGGCCTGCGTCGCGCCCGGAAGGCTTAGCCCCGCAAGGCTCCTGATCTCCTAGCAGGATTTCCGAGCCCGAAATCCACGACAACCCACACCCAGGAGGAACCCAATGAGCAAACCATCGAACGGCCGCGTCGCCCTGGTCACCGGCGCCAGCCGCGGCATCGGCCGGGCCCTGGCGCTGGGCCTGGCGGCGGAGGGCTTCGACCTCGTCGTCAACGACATCGCCCGCCAGTCGGCGGACCTCGACGCGGTCGCCGGCGAGATCCGCGACCTCGGCCGCAAGGCCTTCCCCCTCCTCGCCGACGTCAGCCGCAAGGATGAGGTCGTGCGCATGGCCGGCGAGGCCCTCGCTCAGGCCGGCCAGGTCGACGCGGTCGTCAACAATGCCGGCATCCTCATTTCCAAACCGGTCGACGACCTCGAGGAGAGCGAGTGGGACGCCGTGCTCGACGTCAACGCCAAGGGCACCTTCCTGGTGATCCAGGCGCTGCTGCCGCACATGAAGGCCCGCCGCTACGGCCGCATCGTCAACATCGCCTCGATCGGCGGCAAGCACGGCGCCCCCAACCAGGCGCACTACTCCGCCTCCAAGGCCGCGGTGATGGGCTTCACCCGCGTGCTGGCGCAGGAGGTCGGCCCGTTCGGCATCACCGCCAACTGCATCTGCCCCGGCATCATCGTCACCGAGATGGGCCGCACCAACCTCGCCGACCAGGCCAATGTCGACCGCTGGGTGGCGATCACCGCCCTGCGCCGGCTCGGCCAGCCCGAGGACGTCGCCGGCCCCGTCTGCTTCCTCGCCTCTGACGCCTCCGCCTTCGTCACCGGCCAGAGCCTGAACGTCTGCGGCGGCATCAATCTGAGCTGAGGGGAAGGGAGGCCCGGCGTCCCGCCGCCGGGCCTCTGGCTCGCTCATTGACCGTCGCAGTGCAATAGACGCGAGCCTCACTCATTTCCCAAACGAGAACGCTCCTCAATGTCGAGCATTTCGCGATCATAGAACAGAATCGTTCCAACTGGATTCTGCCCATCCAAGAGCGCCTGAATGAATGGTGGAACAATCGCCTTTCCAGTGCGCAGAAATTCAAACGATTGCTTGAAGAAACTGTTGGACAGGATATCGGCAACCTGCAAAGGAGGGTAGTTGAAGCTTGACGCATAATGAGTGCTTACCGACCTATCGCGATTCAAATCGATCAGATGCCCCCGACTCCGCAGTTTTGCCTCATGCCATCTAGCCAATTCTTGGCCCAACCGCTCACGCCCTTTGTCTTGATCGATATAGACTGCGACCCCCTCATCAGGATTGATGCGAATTCCACGAATTAGAAACTTTAGCGACCGATTCAGACAGAAAAAATAGGGATCAGGATCAATATAGTAGGAAAGCGAATCGCGCCATTCATTGAAGGCATCGATCGTCACGCCCGTGCCAATGCCGAACAGGCCAGAGTTCCGTAAAATACTAGAGACGCGCTTTATTGCGCTCTCATGCTTTTCGTCATCCCACCTTGCATATGGGCGCCCTTTTCGCGCCCAGAACTCAGCCGCGTGAAAGCGTTTAATCTCAAAATCTGACAGAAAATGCGTCCACACTGATTCAAATTTAGACCATACGCTCTCATGCGCTACGAAGCCTGACACGCAGACTAACTGAGCGTCACCATTTGAACCACTATCGTCCAGATAGCCCTTGAGCACGATAACCCAATTTCTCGTATGAAGACATGATTATCCTAGCGGTTGAGAACGGCAAATCCAACATCTCAGCCAAGACTAAGGCAAGGAAAAGCCCAGGCGGCGAGGACAGCAAGAACAGGTATCGCCCTGCCCTAGACGTCGACCGCAGCGTAGATCACGGACCGCCTCCCAATCGCCGGCCGCGACGGCGGGCGGCCCAGGTGGGTTCATCCTACCCGGTTCCCTCGCTCGACGCGGAGAGCCGCGCAGGCTGTGCCGCATCACACTCGCAGCTCTACGCGATCCACGGTGGCGGCCGCCCTCTTGCCCGGATGACACGCCCCGGGCTCTCCGCTAACCCATGGGGTTTGCGGAGACCCCCCGATGAAGTCCGGCATCATCGAAGTCGCCCATCTCTCGCCGGCGTCTCGCCGACCACGGTGTCGCGTCCTCAACGATCGCGGCGCGGCGGCGCGGATCAGCCCGGAGACGGAGGAGAAGGTTCGAGCCGCCGCCCGGCGCTCGGCTATGTCCCGAACCGCATCGCCTCGACCCTGGGCCCCCCGCTCGCCGCTGACCATCGTGGCGCAACCGACGAAGGCCACCATCGAGACGCGCCCGGCACCGGCAAGCGCCGCCGCGCACCGATGAAGCGCGTTCCCCAGATCCTGGTCACATGCGCGCCATGCGGCGCCCCTAAGCAGGCATGAGTTATTTTTTGAAATGAGCTTGCGCAATCGATTGTTCTGATGAGAACAGACCTTTGTGCGCTTCCTTCCCCGGAAAGGACGCCCGGACCATGACCCCCTCCCCGATCAGTGCCGTCGGCTTCAACGCCGGCTCCGCCGACGGCGAGCTCGCCAGCCTGGAGGCGCGCCTGCGCCATCTCGCCGATGTCGGCGCCGACGTGGCGGAGATCGCGGTCACATCGCTCGACATCATCGCCGGCGGGCGTGTCATCCCCGGCCGCGCCGCGCGCCTCGCCGCCCTGACCAAGGCGTTCCCGCTACGCTACACCGTGCACGGCCTGGTCTCCTCCAACTTCATGGATCCGGAGACGGTCGGGCCCCAGCTCGCCGCGGCCAAGGCGCTGCTCGAGATCTGCGACCGCATCGGCGCCGGCATCCTGGTTCAGCACAGCGGCGCCCTGCGCGCCGACCAGGGCGCCATCCGCGCGACGGCGGGCCGGCTGGAGGACGACACGCTGCTCGCGCTCGCCGAGGCCGCCCGCCCCTACGACGTGCGCATCGCCCTGGAGAACATCTACACTACCGAGTCCGGCCAGTATCGCCGCACGCCGAGCGAGGTCGCCGCCGCCGTGAAGCGGCTGGACCATCCCAACCTGGTCGCCCTGATCGACTTCAGCCACGCCTATATCGAATCCACCTATCGCAGCCTCGATTTCCGCGCCGAGCTCCGGGCCATGGCGCCGGTCACCGGCCATCTCCACGTGCACGATTCCTTCGGCCAGCCCGCCGGCCGCACGCCGTTCTTCGTCCGCCAGGAGGCGACCGCCCTCGGCCTCGGCGACCTGCACATGCCGCTCGGCTGGGGCGACATCCCCTGGGCCGAGATCTTCGCCGAGCTGACCTTCCTGCCCGGCACGGTGCTGCTGATGGAGATCGACCACCGCTACGACGCCGAGCACGCCGACTGCCTGGCGCAGGCCCGCCGGCTCGCCGCCGCCGTCAATGGCCGGGCGCTCGCCGCCTGACCATTCGCGCCCGGACAGGACAGGCGGACTGCCCGGCATCGGCCCTGGCCGTCGACCTATCGGTTCTCCTGAAGGTTTCTCTCAGGATTATCCTGGTTTTCTCGATCGATGCGGATGTGCATATATCGCCGACCAGGGACGGACACGGCGGATCGCATCATGCGGCCGCCTAGCGCAGCCGGTCCCGACAGTCGAGGATCTTCCATGCCCAGCGAAACTCGCTTCGTTCCCGCCCTCGGCCGCGTGCTGATCGCGGTGATCTTCCTGCTCAGCGGCTTCGGCAAGCTCACCGCGCCGGGCGCGACGATGGGCTACATCGCCTCGGCCGGCCTGCCGCTCCCGGTCGTCGGCCTGATCATCGCCATCGTCGTCGAGCTCGGCGGCGGCATCCTGCTCGTCCTCGGCTACCAGACGCGCCTGGTCGCGCTGATCCTTGCGCTGTTCTCCGTCGCCGCGGCGCTGAGCTTCCACAACAATTTCGCCGACCAGGGCCAGATGATCAATTTCCTCAAGAACCTGGCCATGGCCGGCGGCCTGCTGCAGATCGTCGCCTTCGGTGCCGGCAGCCTCAGCCTGGATGCCCGCCGCGGCGGCGCCGGGGCGTAGCCTCGTCACCACAGCCGGCGCCCGTCCGCGGCGAAGACATGGCATCGACCCGGGTCGATGCCGAGGGAAAGGCTGGCCTCCGCCGGGCATGCGCCGGGATGGCGGACGGTGAGCCGGCCGGCGGGGTGGCCGGGCGCGTGCAGGTGCACCGCCCCGCCGACATATTCGCTGAACTCGACCCGCATGGCGAGGCGCGCCGCGCCGGCGCCGTCGAGGCGCAGGTCGTCCGGCCGGATGCCGACCTCGACGGCGTCCCCGACCGCGGCGCCGGGCGCGGCGACCGGCAGCGTCAGGGTGGCCGGCTCGAGGCCGGTCACCGCTACCTCGGTCGCGCCGGACTGCAGGGCCACGATCCGGCCGGCGAGGAAGTTCATGCGGGGCGAGCCGATGAAGCTGGCGACGAAGCGGTTGACCGGCCGCTCGTAGAGCTCGGCCGGCGTGCCGATCTGCTCGACCTGCCCGTCGCGCAGCACCACGATCCGGTTCGCCAGCGTCATCGCCTCCACCTGGTCGTGCGTGACATAGACCATGGTGGTGCCGAGCCGGCGATGCAGCTCGGCGAGCTCGAAGCGCATCTCGACCCTGAGCTCCGCATCGAGATTGGAGAGCGGCTCGTCGAACAGGAACAGCGAGGGCTCTCGCACGATGGCGCGGCCGATCGCCACCCGCTGGCGCTGGCCGCCGGACAGCTCCTTCGGACGGCGTTCGAGCAGGCGGGTGATCTGCAGCGTCTCGGCGGCGCGGGCGACGCGGACCGCGCGCTCGGCCTTGGGCACGCCCGCCATCCGCAGCGCGAAGCCCATGTTGGCGGCCACCGTCATGTGCGGGTAGAGCGCGTAGGACTGGAACACCATGGCGAGCTTGCGGCCGGCCGGCGCAATGCCGCGCATGTCGCGCCCGTCGAAGCGGATCACGCCGTCGCTCGGCACGTCGAGGCCGCAGACCAGCCGCAGCAGCGTCGACTTCCCGCAGCCGGACGGGCCGACGAACACCGCGAACTCGCCGTCCTCGATGGCGAGGTCGATGCCGCGCAGCGCCTCGAACGCCCCGAAGCGTTTGGTGACGCCCTTGAGCTCAACTCGCGACATGGCGGCCCTCGGCGCGGGTGGCGGTCGGCTGGAGGGTCATGGTCGGCGCACCGTGAGTGAGTGGATGCCCGTCACGCCGTCGCGGTCCTGGGCGTAGTAGACGACGAAGAGATCGCCGTTCGGCCGCAGCGCGGCCGTGGGATAGCCGAGGTCCTTGGTCGGCAGGTCGGCGACGAGAGCGACCGGCGCGGCGTCCCAGGTGGCGCCGCCATCGTCCGACAGATGCATGACGATGCCGAAGGGCGGGCTGCGCCGGCCGGCGATGCAGGCGAGGCTTCCATTGGCCAGCGTGAGGAGATGGGCGGGGTAGGCCGCGATGCCGGTCGGCTGCGGTCGGCTCCAGCTGACGCCGCCATCGTCGGAATAGACCGTGCTCATGATCCGCGCGGCATTGTCGCGCAGCATCATCAGGATGCGGCCGGACCGCAGCACCAGGCTCGCCGGCTCCTCGAACTCGTGCTCGGAGCCCGCCGCCACCAGGCTCGCCGCGGACCAGCTCAGGCCGCCGTCGCGCGAGCGCACGGTGAACACCCTCTTGTAGTGCGGCACGTCCGAGAGCGGCAGCAGGATGTCCCCGTTCGGCAGCTCGACCGCCCCGCGCATGCCGTAGCCGCCGCTGAACGGCGCCGTGTCGATGCGCGTTGAGGCGTAGAAGCTGCGCCCGCCGTCGTCGGACATATGGATCACGGTCCTGCCGCCGCCGCGGGCCCAGGGGAAGTCCCGGGCCGCGGCCTCCTTGAGCTCGATCGGCACGAGCGCGTCGAGCTCGGGCGAGGCCGTGAGGCCCGCCCTCAGCCGGTCCGGCCAGACCAGGTCGGCGCGGCCGAGGGCCTCGGCGAGCGGCAGCGGCAGCCATTCGAACTTCCACTGGTTGAGCAGGACGCGGCCGCGGCGCAGCGCCGTCAGGCCGGCGCATTCGACGCCGCTCCAGCCATAGTCCGGCACGACCGCCGGCGCGCTCCACGTCCGGCCCTGGTCCGAGGAGCGCATCAGCACGTTGCGATAGTCGGGATCCTGCGGCGGATGCAGGATCAGGTCGCGGCGCGGGACGCGATTGAACACGAGCAGGAACGTGCCGTCGGCCGCGACCACGAGGTGCGGGTGGGCGCAATAGGCATGGAACTCGCGGTGGAGCACGCGCCGCTCCACCACATCAGCCTTCGCCGTCGCTGCCATGGCCAGCATCGCTCCGACTCACACCCGGAAGCGGGTGCAGAGCACATATTGCAACGGCTTGGGGTCGTCGCTCCACTCGTGATAGGCGCAGACCACCGTGCCGTCGGCAACCTGCGATACGGTGGGGTAGCCGATATGCTGGTAGATGCCGGGATGATGCCAGTCGACGCCGCCGCCGGCGATCTTGCCGGATTGCGGCGTCATCCGGCTGGAGCCGGGCGTCTCGCTTGCGGTCGCCCCCGGCACGCCGCCGGCGCGGATGACGAATTCGTTCTTGACGTCCCAGGTGACGCCGTCCTCGGAGATAATGCCGCGGACGCCGTAGGGCGGCCGCCGGTAGCCGTAGACCATGAGGTAGCGGCCGTCCTGCAGGGCGATCAGCTCGGCGGGATAGCCCCAGATATTGGTCCATTTCGGCGGCGTCCAGGAGAAGCCGTCATCCTCCGAGATGGTCATCACCATGTTCCTGGCGTCGCTGCTCGGCTGGGTATGGGTGCGCATGAAGCAGACGAGGCGCCCGTCCTTCAGGCGCAGCAGCGCCGGCTCCTCATAGTCGATGATGCTGGCGGGGTCGTAGGCGAGGGTGGAGAAATATTCCCAGTTCTCGCCGCCGTCGTCCGAGCGCATCAGCGCCGAGCGGGTGGTCTCGCCCTCCCCTTCCTCCTCATAGCCGTGGATGCGCCCGTAGAGGCCCATGAGCAGCGAGCCGTTCGGCAGGAGCCAGGACCCGAGGCGGCAGCCGCCATGCTTGAGCGGGCGGACATTGACGGGGATCGGCCTGGTCCAGGTCGCGCCGCCGTCGGTCGACTTGATGACATAGGTGCCGAGCCAGCCCTGCAGCTTGTAGGTCCAGGTCCAGTCTCCCCATTCCGGTGTGATGGGATGGGAGGACCAGGAGGGCTGCTCGGGCCGCACCCCGCGCTTGAAGAAGCCGGTGATGGTGAGGTTGACCAGGAGCGTGCCGTCGTCGAGCTCGCAGATGCCGCAATCCCAATTGCCCTCGGTGGCGCTCCACGGCAGCACCACATGCGGCTCGCTCCAGGTCCTGCCGCCATCCCTGGAACGCGTCATCAGCGTCTGGCCGGTGTCGTGGTGGAAGGGGAAGCGCTCCTCGTTGAAGACCGCGAGGACGTCGCCGTTCTTCAGGGTGCGCATGGCGATCTGGTTCACGCAGTGCTGCGGATGCCGGAAGATGTCGTGATGCTCGATGTCGGTGATGCTGGCCATGACGGTCTCTTTTCACGTGTCCTTGGTCTGGCGATGATGGTCCGGGTGCGGCGCCGGCTCAGAGCCGGATGCCGACATTCTTGATCTGCAGGTAGTTCATGATGCCCGGCAGGCCGCGCTCGCGGCCGACGCCGCTGTCCTTGATGCCGCCGGTCGGCGCCTGCTGGCCGCCGATGAACCAGCCGTTGATCCACACGGACCCGGCCTCGATGTCGCGGGCCAGGCGCAAAGCCTCGCCGATGTCGCGCCCGTAGACGCCGGCGACCAGGCCGTAGCCGAGGCCGTTGGCGAGGGTGAGGGCCCCGTCGATGGTGTCGAAGGACAGCGCCACGGCGACCGGGCCGAAGATCTCCTCGCGCGCCACGACATGGCCGGGCTCGACCCGGTCCAGGATGGTCGGCTCGACGAAATAGCCGCGGTCGAGGCCTCTGGGCCGGCCGCCGCCGAGGCGCAGGCGCGCGCCCTCGCGCCGGCCGGCGGCGAGGTAGCCGGTGACCCGCCCGTGCTGCTCGGCCGAGACGACCGGGCCGAGGTCGCGGTCGTCGAGACCCGGGCCGACCGTCAGGCGGGCGGCGGCCGCGGCCAGCCGGTCGAGGAAGGCGTCGTGGATCGAGCGGTGCAGGATCAGGCGCGAGGAGGACGAGCAGACCTGTCCGGAATTGCCGAAGGCGCCGTCCAGGATGTCGGCCGCCGCCCGGTCGAGATCCGCGTCGGGGAGGATGATCGCCGGGTTCTTGCCGCCGAGCTCGAGAACCGCCGGCTTCAGCCCGCGCGCCGCCCCCTGGTAGACCAGCCGGCCGGTCTCCACCGAGCCGGTGAAGGTGATGCCGCGCACGTCGGGATGGGCGACGAGCGCGGCGCCAGCCTCCTCGCCATAGCCGGTGACGATGTTGACGACGCCCTTGGGGATGCCGGCCTCCCGGCAGCATTGGGCGAACAGCACGGCGCTGAGCGGGGACTGCTCGGCCGGCTTCACCACCGCCGTGCAGCCGGCCGCCAGCGCCGGGGCGAGCGAGCGGGCCAGCATGCCGAGCGGATAGTTCCAGGGCACGATATGGGCGGTGACGCCGGCCGGCTCCAGCAGGGTGAAGTCGATCACCGAGCGCCCGAGCGGGATGGTCGCCCCTTCCAGCTTGTCGGCGGCGCCGGCATTGTAGCGCAGCGTCGCGACGACGCCGTCGACGTCGCCGCGCGATTCCTTCAGCGGCTTGCCGACGTCGAGCGTCTCGATCCGGGCGATCTCCTCCTTGCGGGCGAGGATGGTGTCGGCGAGGCGGAACAGCAGGCGCCCGCGCTCGGCCGGCGTGATGTCGCGCCATTCGCCGCGCATCGCCCGCCTGGCGGCGGCCACGGCACGGTCGACATCGGCGGGGCCGCCCCGCGCCACCTCGGCCAGCGGGGCCTCCGTGCTGGGGTCCACCGTCGCGAAGGTCGCGCCGGAGGCCGCACCGGAGAAGGCGTCGTCGATGAACAGAGTGCGCGGCGCGTCGAGGCCGAGCGCCGGGGTCGGGGTCGGGGCTTGGGCGGTCACTGCTTGATGCTTCCCTGGGAGATGCCTTGGATGAAGTAGCGCTGCAGCAAGAAGAACAGCAGCAGGCTCGGCACGCTGAGGATGGTCACCGCGGCCATGGCGACGGAGAAGCCCTCGAGCTGCGTGTGGGTGCCGACCACCGGGGTGAAGGCGGCGATGCCGACCGGCAGGGTCTTCATCGACTCGTCGAAGGTGACGAGCAGCGGCCACAGGAAGTTGTTCCAGTTCAGCGTGAACAGGATCACCGCCGCGGCGATCGCCGGGGCCCGCGCCAGCGGCAGGGCGATGAGGAAGAACAGGCGGAACGGCCCGGCGCCGTCGACGCGCGCCGCCTCCTCGATCTCGGTCGGGAAGGCCAGGAAGAACTGCCGGAAGATGTAGACGCTGAAGACGTTGCCGATCGTCGGCAGGATCAGCGCCTGGTAGCTGGAGGCCCAGCCGATCTTGATGAAGCCGAGCAGCATCGGGATGATCGAGACCTCGGTCGGGATCATCAGCGAGGCGAGGAACAGGGCGAACAGGGCGTCCCGGCCGGGAAAGCGCAGCCGCGCCAGGGCATAGCCCGCCATCGCCCCGAACAGCACCGAGAGCGCGGTGGAGGTCGCCGCCTGGATCAGGCTGTTGAGGCCCCAGCGCAGCACGGGATAGTCGAAAACCCTGGCGTAATTGTCGAAGGTGATGCGGCGCGGGAACCATTCGATGTCCTGCGTCATCACGTCGGACGGGTATTTCAGCGAGGTCGAGACCATCCAGACGAAGGGCGCGGCCCAGGCGAGCGCGACCGCCATGCCGATGAGCCAGATCGGCAGGTCGAGCCCGGTCATGCGGCGCTCTTCGAGCCAGCGCCGGGCGCCGTGCGGCAGGGCGGCCATCACGAGCGCTCCCTGAGGACCAGGCGCTGCAGCAGCGTCAGGACCAGGATGGCGACGAAGAGCAGCATGGCGATCGCCGAGGCGTAGCCGAACAGGTTGCGCACGATCGCGACGCTGTAGATGTAGTAGATCGGCGAGGAGGAGGAGCCGCCGGGGCCGCCATTGGTCATGACATAGACCTGGCTGAAGATGCGCAGGGTCGAGATCAGCTGCAGGGTGACGATCATCGACAGCACGGGCCTGAGCTGCGGCAGGATGATGAACACCAGGCGCTGCCAGCGCCCCGCCCCGTCGACCAGGGCCGCCTCGGTCAGGTCGGCCGGGATGTCCTGCAGCGCCGCCAGGAAGAGCACGAAGGCCAGGCCCAGGTCCCACCACACCGAGGCGATGGAGACCCCGACCAGCGACCAGCGCGTCGAGGTCAGCCAGGGGATCGCCTCCAGCCCGAGGAAGCCGAGATAATGGTTCACCAGGCCGAACTGGGTGTCGAGCAGCCACACCCAGACCAGGCCGATCACCGTGGCGGAGACGACGTTCGGCGCGAAGAACAGGGTGCGGGCGAGGCCCGAGAGCGGATAGCCGCGGTTGACGAACAGCGCGAAGGCGAGCCCGAGCGCCGTGACGCAGGGCACGATGATCAGGCCGTAGGCCAGCGCGTTCCAGAAGGCCGTGGCGACCCAGCGGTCGTGCAGGGCGGTGGTGAAGTTCTCCAGGCCGATCCAGTGCGGCGTGCCGACGATGCTCCAGCGCGTGAAGCTGACATAGATGCCGAAGAACACCGGCAGGATGTTGAACAGGAAGAAGGGCACGGTGAAGAACGCGACGAAGACGTAGCCGACGGCGTCGATGCGCCGGTCCCCGGCTCCCGCCCGGACGGTCGGGCGAAGCCCGGGCGCCCCTTCGTCCGGCATGGTGGTGGCTGCTGTCATGATGCGATGGCTGGGGGATGTCGGACCGCCGGCCGGGCCTGCCCGCCCGGCGGTCGTGGGTGGGAGCGGCACGGCTCAGCCTTCATCGAGGCCGCGCTGCCACTGTTCCTGGATCTGCGCCATGGCCTGGTCGATCGTGGTCTGGCCGGCCCAGACGCCGTCGAGCGTCTTGGCCAGGAAGTTGCCGCCGGAATAGATCGTGAAGTCGGGACCGGCGACCACCGGGATCTCGCCTTCCGTGGCGAAGGCCATGCCGTCGACGAAGGCGCCGCGCACCGCCCAGGGCGCGCCGGCGCTCTTGTAGTCCGGCCGCTCCAGGATCGACTTGCGCGGCGAGGCGCCGCGGCCGACGGTCGTCCACAGGAAGCTGTTGTCCGACAGCCACTTGACCGCCGCCAGCGTCGCCTCGTAGCGGCTCTTGTCGCTCTGGGCGTAGAGCTCGAGGCCACCCATCTCGCGATAGGTGTGCAGGGCGCCGCCGACATTGGGGAACAGCGAGGTCTGGAAGTTCAGCTTCTGGCCGAGATAGCCGTTCAGCGTCCAGGGTCCGGTCCAGAAGATGCCGCCCTGGCCGGTGCCGAAGGCCTTGTAGCGGTCGGTGACGTCGCGGGTGGAGACCTTGTGCTTGTCGAACAGGTCCAGCACCCATTGCATGGCCTGCTTGCCGGCGTCGGGATTGACGCAGGCGGTCTTGAGATCGGCGCTGGCGCGCTGGAACCCGAGCTGCGCGGCGATGATGCCCCAGGTGACGGTGGTCTGCACCCCGGCGCCGGTCATCATGATGCCGGAGCGGACGACCTTGCCGCCCTCGCGCTTGGTCATCGCCAAGGCCCAGTCCAGCAGCGTCTTGGCGTCCTGCGGCGGCTTGGACGGGTCGAGCCCGGCCTCCTTGGCGATGTCGAGGTTGATCTCCGGCTGCAGGCTCATCAGGTCCATCGGCACCATGAAGAGCTTGTTGTCATATTTGGGGTAGCGCGCGGCCTCGAGCGAGGAGGCGCTGAAATCGGCGAGGTCGAGCCCGACCTGCTTGGCGAGGTCGTCGAGCGGCACGGTGACCTCGTCGCGCGCCATGCCCGCCGCCTTGCCGGCCGTGCCCCAGCCGAAATCGGGCGCCTTGCCGGTGGCCGCGGCGGCCAGCACCTTGGTGACGTATTGCTCCTCGGGCACCAGCTCCATGCGGATCTGCACGCCCTTGTCCTTGTGCGCGTCGTTGAAGGCCGCGATCATCTTGGCCCAGACCTCGCCGTCGGAGGCGGCGAGCCAGCTCCAGTGCACCAGCTCGATCGGCGCGGCGGCGACCGCCGGCCCCGCGGCGACGAACGGGACGCCGGCGGCAAAGGCGGCGGCGCTGGCGCCGAGCAGGAACTCGCGACGGGTGGCGCCACCTCGATCCGGATGGCCCGATCCTGACTTCGTCTTCATCTCATCCCCTCTCCGACCGTGACGGTCTTGTCCGGTCTTGTTGTTCTCGCGTCCGCCGAAAGTCGTCGCGCGGCTTGTTCTTGCTCCGCGCCGGCAACGCGCGTCGGTTCAGGCAAAGGAAGCTTGCACGCAAGGACGGTTGTCCTTGCGGGAAAGGTCGGTTTCCTTCTCGCTCTAGTCGCAGCAGGCGGGGCACCCGGCCCGGTTCGCGCCAATCCCTGCCGATGATTGCGCTATAGTGAACCAGTTTCGCGGTCGGACTTGATCAAAATGGACTTGCTGTTTGCATCGATGGACAGGCCGGGGGTCGTCGACGCGCCGTCCGCCCCCGCGCCGGGTGCCGGCGGGGTGATCGACAGCCGCCGCACCTCGGGGCGATAGGCCTGGTTCTGCTGGCGGCGCAGCGAGGCGCGGAAATCGCGCGGGGTCATGCCGAACTGGGCATGGAAGGCGCGCGAGAACACGGAGGGGTAGGAGAAGCCGCAGGCGGTGGCGACGTCCTTGATGCCGAACTCCTCGTAGAACAGCATGTTGCGCGAGGCCTGCAGCCGGATGCGCAGGTAGAGGCGCATCGGCGTCTCCTCGAAGCTGCGGCGGCATTCGCGCAGGATCGTCTTGGGGGAGACTTCCAGCTGCCCGGCAATGTCCTCCAGCGGCAGCGGGAAGTCGAGGTTGCGCTCCATCAGGGCGACGATCCGGTCCGCCAGGGTGCGCCGGGCCGGCTTCGGCCGGTCGTCCAGGCGCTGCTGCGCCTCGGCCGGACGCGGGGCATAGACCAGGGCGTTGGCGACCTCGTTGGCCAGCGTCCGCGACTTCAGCCGCGCGATCAGGTCGAGCATCATGTCGAGCGTGGCGATGCCGCCGGCGCAGGTGATGCGCTGGCCGTCGATCCGGTAGATCTGCCCCTGCACGTCGATCTGCGGAAAGCGCTCGCGGAAGGTCGGCACCGCTTCCCAGTGCAGCACCACGGCACGGCTGTCGACGAGGCCGGCCTGGGCCAGGGCGAAGGTGCCGGTGTCGACCGCGCCGATGGCCGCGCCGAAGCGGGCGACGGTGCGAAGCTGGTTGAGCAGCTTCGGCGAGTTGCGCTGCACCGGCAGGTTGCCCTCGAAGACGAGGTAGAAATCGGCCGGCGGCATGGTCTGCAGGCTGTCGTCGGCCGACATCCACAGGCCGTTGCTGGCGCGCACCGGCGCCCCGTCCTCGGAGACGAAGCGCCAGCGGAACAGCTCGCGGCCGCTGTTCTGGTTGGCGATGCGCAGCGCCTCGCTCGCCAGCACCAGCGCGTTCAGCGGGAATTCCGGCTGCATGATCAGGTTGAAGGCCGGGACGGCGATCTCGCCCGTCCCGGCGCCGGCCTCGCCCCGCGCGTCCATGGCGCTCCTCCGGTCAGGGGACGGCTTGTCCGCGCCTCCTGTCCATAATCATCAACATCCGGTCCAGAAAGATCAATTACTTTGCGCGGACCCCGTGAACTATGGTGCTGGCTTTTTCACCCGGACAGGCCGCGCGACGTCCGGCGGGGGTTGGGCGGCGCCGGCCGGGATCAAGGACTTCGCACGGTTTCCGGACCCGCCGCCTGGCGGCTCCGGATATCGTGCAGGGCGACCCATGGGCATCGATGCAGGCGCGACACGGCGGTGGCCCCGCCCGTGACCGCTCCCGGCCGTCCCGAGCGGCGGGGGCCGGGCCTGCGCGCGGCCCGCAAGAAAGAGGATGCGACGTGCAGACGGATATCCTGAAGAAGAAGCTGGAAGGCTGCTACGTGACGGTGCCCACGCCGTTCCGCGACGAGGACGGCTTCCCCGTCGACGAGGCGGCCCTGCGGACCTATGTCCGCTTCCTCATCGACGGCGGCCTGACCGCCGACAGCGCCGTGTTCCTGGCCGGCGGCGCGGCCGGGGACTTCTCCACCATGACCTTCGAGGAGCGCGTGCGCGTCGCCGAGGTGGTGATCGACGAGGTCGGCGGCCGCGTTCCCGTGGCGATGGGCGCGCAGACCACCTCGACCCTGGAGCTGATCCGCCTGGCCAAGACGGCCGAGCGGCTCGGGGCGGACTTCATCCAGGTGTCCTGCCCCTTCTACTTCACGCATACCGAGGGTGATTTCGAGGAGTTCGTCCGCGCCGCCGCGGCGGCCGCGCCGAAGACCGGCATCATCGTCTACAACACGTTCTGGACCACGACGAACCTCTCCTTCGCCATGGTCGAGCGGCTGGCCGCCATCCCCAACGTCGTCGGCCTGAAATGGGCGACGCCGCGCACCGACGCCATGGAATTCGAGAGCGTCACCGCCCGCTTCTCCAAGCGCTTCACCATCATCGACAACAACCTGTTCTTCGCCTTCAGTGCCATGCCGGCCCTGGGCGCCCGGGCCTTCGAGGTGCATCTGTGCAACTTCTGGCCGCAATGGGGGCTCAAGCTGATGCACGAGATCCGCGCGGGCAACTATGTCGAGGTGGCGCGCATGCTGATCCACGAAGCCATGCCGTTCTACAAGCTCTGGGTCGAGATCGAGCGCGACTATACCAGCGGCGACGGCTATCTCGACAAGCTGTGCATGGAGCTGGTCGGCCTGCCTTCGAGCCGCTGCCGGCCGCCGACGCGCGATGCCCGGCAGCCCTATCGCGGCCTGGCGCTCGCCATGCTGCGCGCCATCGGCGCGCCGAACCTCGTGGAGGCCTGAAAGGACCGGGCATGGCGGCGGCGAACCTGATCATCCTGGCGGACGGCGACAATGTCGGCATCGCCCTCGCCGACATCGCGGCGGGCAGCCGCGCCCGCACCGTGGCCGGCCGCGGCCTGGAGGCGCTCGAAGCCATCCCGCAGGGCCACAAGATCGCCCTCGGCGACATCCCGGCCGGCGCCCTGATCATGCGCCTGGGCATGCCCGTGGCCGTCGCCACGGCGCCGATCCCGATGGGCCGGCTCGTCCACGTCCACAACGTCGCCAGCCGCTATCTCAACAATGACGAGGATCATTATGAATAGTCCCGTCGCCGGGCCGGCCCACCCCGCTGAGCGTATGCGAGGCTTCGCGCGCGCCGACGGGCGCAAGGGCATCCGCAACTATCTCCTTGTCGCCTATCTCGTCGAATGCGCCCATCACGTCGCCCGCAAGATCGCCACGCCCTACGAGGAGGACGGGGTGCAGCTCATCGGCTTTCCCGGCTGCTATCCCAGCGACTATGCCGACCGGGTGATGACCGACCTTGCCACCCATCCCAATGTCGGCGCGGTGCTGCTGGTCTCGCTCGGCTGCGAGGAGTTCCAGCGCCGCCGGCTGCAGGCGGCGATCACCGCCTCGGGACGCCCCGTCGAGCTCATGACCATCCAGAGCTGCGGCGGCACAGCCGCCACGGTGGCCCTCGGCCGGGCCTGGGTCGAGGAGCACCTGGCAGCGCTGAAGGCGGCGCCGACCGTGCCGCTCGGCTTCGGCGACCTCGTCGTCGGCACCAAGTGCGGCGGCTCGGACGGGCTCAGCGGCGTCACCATCAACCCGGCCGTCGGCCATGCCGTGGATCTCCTCGTCGACGCCGGCGCCACTGTCATGTTCGAGGAGACCTGCGAGCTCGTCGGCTGCGAGGAGCACATGGCCGGCCGCGCCGCCTCGCCCGAGCTCGGCGAGGCCCTGCGCCGGGCGGTGCGCAAGGCCGACGCCTATTACAGCGACCTCGGCCATGGCAGCTTCGGCGGCGGCAACATCAAGTACGGCCTCTCCACCCTGGAGGAGAAGTCGCTCGGCGCCTATGCCAAGAGCGGGTCGCGGCCGATCGCCGGGCTGCTGAAGCCCGGCGTGCGTCCGCCCGCGGCCGGCCTCTACCTCATGGACACCGTCAATGACGGGCCGGTGCGCTGGGGCATCCCCAACATCAACGACACCCAGACCATCACCGAGATGGTCGCCAGCGGCTGCCATCTCATCGTCTTCACGACGGGCGCCGGCTCCGTGGTCGGCCAGGCCCTGGCCCCGGTCGTCAAGGGCGTGTCCAACAGCCGCGTGTTCGAGCGCATGCAGGGCGACATGGACGTCAACGGCGGCACCATCGCCGACGGCCTGGAGACGGTCGAGGACGTCGGCCGGCGCATCGTCGAGGCCGTGGTCGCCGCCGCCTCCGGCCTGCCGACCAAGTCCGAGGCGCTCGGCCATCAGGAGTTCGTCCTCGCCTACAAGACCTATGAACCGCTCGGGCCCGGCTGCCTGCCGGCATGAGAAGCGAAGGCCTGCCAACCAGAACAAAGGGGATCGTCATGACCGGACTGAAGCTTTGGACGAAACGGACCGCGGCGGTGGTGCTGGCCGCCGCGGCAATCACCGGCGCGACGGCGGCATCGGCCAACGATGCGGTGCGCCTGCGCCTCAACTGGATGTGGTACGGCTCCCATGCGGCCTTCGCCCTCGGCAAGGACAAGGGCTACTTCAAGGACGCCGGCATCGACCTCGACATCCGTTCGGGCAACGGCTCGGGCTCGGCGCACCGCCTGGTGGCGAACGGCGACAGCACCTTCTCCTACGGCTCCTGCGCCGGCCTGGTGAACCTGGCGGCCAAGGGCGCGCCGCTGGTCTCGGTGGCGGTGATCGACGCCATGGGCACGGAAGCCATCATCGTGCGGCCCGATGCCGGCGTCGCCAAGATCGGCGACCTCAAGGGCAAGAAGCTGCTGACCACCGCCAATGCCGGCGTCAACACCTTCTTCCCGCTGGTGCTCAAGAATGCCGGCCTGACCGAGGCCGACGTCGCCGTCACCAACGTGCCTGACGGGGCGCTGGTGTCGAGCTACCTGCAGGGAGCCGGCGGCACGGTCGGCCTGCTCGGCGGCCTCGACGACAAGCCGGCCGAGATCATGGCCAATGGCGGCGCCGCGCCGGTGACCTTCGCCTATTCCGACTTCGGCGTGAACCAGGTCGGCTACTGCATCGCCGCCTCGAAGAAGCTGGTGGCCGACAATCCGGACCTGGTCAGGCGCTTTGTCGGCGCGACGATCAAGTCCTACAAGGCGGCCGAGGCCAACCCGCAGGCGGCGATCGACGCCCTGGGCGACATCGTCGGGGGCACCATGAACGAGGAGGCCGGCAAGAAGCAGGCCCTGGCCGTGCAGAAGGTGACGCTCGACGTGCTCTACTCCAAGGCCAACAAGGACAAGGTGCTGGGCCTCAACGTCCCGGAGGACTGGACCAGCATGATCCAGCTCATGAAGACCTATAACGGCCTGGAGACGAACGAGCCGGCGACGGCCTTCTACACCAACGATTTCCTGCCGAAATGAGGTCGGCGGGTGCGCCGCCCGCGAACGGCGCACCCGCTGCGGGACCGGGCCCCGACGGCCGCCGCCGCATCCGTCGGGTGCCCGGCTCTCCATCTGCGGGGCGTCCTGCGATCCGGCGGGATCGCCGGGCATCGCAAGGACGTGTCGAAGCCAGAAGTGAGAGCAAAGCGGCGTTTCCGCCCGGACGCGCTTTGCTCCAGCAAGGACCCGAGCCGCATGGCCGCCACCATCGAGATCCGCGCCCTGGCCAAGACCTTCGGGTCGGGCGCGCAGGCCGTGCACGCCTTCGGCCCCGTCGACCTGACCATCCCCTCCGGCGGTTTCGTCTCGCTGCTCGGCCCGTCCGGCTGCGGCAAGTCCACGCTGATGCTGATGATCGCCGGCCTGCTCGACGCCTCCGAGGGCGAGGTCCGCGTCGACGGCCGCCGGGTCGAGACGCCGCAGACCGATATCGGCATCATGTTCCAGGACAACACCCTGGTGCCGTGGCGCACGGTCGAGGGCAATGTCGCCCTGCAGCTCGAGCTGCGCGGCCTCGATCCCGCCGCCTACGGCGCCAGGATCCGCGAGCTCCTGCGCTCGGTGCGGCTGGAGGGCTTCGGCGCCCGCTATCCCCACGAGCTCTCCGGCGGCATGCAGCAGCGCGCCGCCTTCTGCCAGGCGCTGGTGCACGACCCCGACACGCTCCTGTTCGACGAGCCGCTCGGCAAGCTCGACGCCATGACGCGCGAGGGCATCCGCGGCGACCTGCAGGCCCTGTGGATGAAGCGCCGGCCGACCGTGGTCTTCGTCACCCATTCAATCGAGGAGGCGGTGCAGCTCTCCTCCACGGTCTGCGTGATCACGCCGCGGCCGGGCCGGATCGAGCGCATGATCGACATCGACCTGCCCTGGCCGCGCGACCTGGAGGTCAAGGCGAGCCCGGACTTCACGCGCCACGTCCACACCATCCAGGGGATCTTCCGTGACTATGGCGTCCTCTAGCAAGCCCGGGAAGCCCGGCGAGCCTGGCGAGCCCGGCCCCGTCTTCCGCGCCCTGGCCCGGATCGGCGTCGCGGCCGAGCAGTCCTGGCCGTTCCTCGCCTTCTTCGTCGGCTTCTTCCTGGTGTGGGAATGGTCGGTGTCGCTGTTCTCGGTGCCGGCCTACATCCTGCCGAAGCCGACCGAGATCCTCGTCAAGGGCTGGGCCGACATCCCCCGCCTCATCGACTACACCGCCGTCACCGGCCTGGAGACCGTCGTCGGCTTCGTCCTGTCGATCCTGGTCGGCCTGCCGGTCGGCCTCGCCATCGCCTTCTCGCCGGGGCTGCGCCGGACGATCTATCCCTTCTTCGTCAGCCTGGAGATGGTGCCGAAGATCGCCTTCGCGCCGCTGTTCATCTCCTGGCTCGGCTTCGGCCTCCTGCCGAAGGTGATCATCGTCGTGCTGGTCTGCTTCTTCCCGATCGCCCTCAACGCCATCCACGCCTTCGGCTCGCTGAGCGACGAGCTGACGCGCTTCTGCCGCTCGACCGGCGCGGGGCCGCTGCGCACCTTCTGGAAGGTGCGGCTGCCGGCGGCGCTGCCGCAATGCTTCGTCGGCTTCAAATATGCGGCGGTCAACGCCACCGTCGGCGCCACCATCGCCGAGTTCATCGGCAGCGACCAGGGCCTGGGCTTCTACATCCAGATCGTCACCGGCAACATGCGGCCCGACCTCGCCTTCGCCGGCATCTTCTTCCTCACCGCGCTCGGCCTCGCCCTGTTCGGCTGCGTCACGGCGGCCGAGCGGCTGCTGATCCCCTGGCACATCTCCGTGCGCCGCCACTGATCCCATGCCGACAAGGACCGCTCATGCATTCCCGCTATGCCTATGACGACCTGGCGGCCTTCGCCACCGGCGTGCTCGCGGCCGCCGGCCTGCCCGACGAGCCGGCGCGGACCGTGGCGCGGGGCCTGATCGAGGCGGACCTGCTCGGCCACACCACGCACGGCCTCGCGCTCCTGGCGGACTATGTCGAGGAGCTCGACAACGCCACCATGGAGCGGGAGGGTGGACCGGCGATCCTCGCCGACCACGCCGCCGTCGCCCTCTGGGACGGCCGCCGCCTGCCGGGCGTCTGGACCACGGCCCTGGCCGTGGCCGAGGCCGAGCGCCGCGCCGCGGCCTTCGGCATCGGCGCCGTCGCCGTCCGGCGCAGCCACCACATCGCCTGCCTCGCCGCCTTCCTGGAAGCGCCGGCGCGGCGCGGCACCATGGTGCTGGTGCTGTCCTCCGATCCCAGCGATGCCCATGTCGCGCCCTTCGGCGGCACCTCGCCGGTGCTGACGCCGAACCCGATCGCCGCCGGCATTCCCACCGGCGCCGATCCCATCCTGGTCGACGTCTCCACCTCGATCACCACCGCGGCGATGTGCGCGCGCCGGCGCGCCGCCGGCCAGCCTCTTCCCGGCCGATGGGTGGTGGACGAAGAGGGCGCGGCGACCGACGATCCCGCCGTGATGAAGAACGGCGGCGCGCTCATGCCCATCGGCGGCCTCGACCATGGCCACAAGGGCTACGGCCTCTCCCTGATCGTCGAAGCGCTGACGCAAGGCCTCGGCGGCTTCGGCCGGGCCGACGCACCGACGCAATGGGGCGCCTCCGTGCTGGTGCTGGCGCTGGCGCCGGCCCTGTTCGGCGGTCTCGACGGCTTCGTCAGGCAGACCGGCTGGCTGGCCGAGGCCTGCCGTGCCGCCGCCGTGCCGCCCGGCCGCCCGCGCGTGCGCCTGCCGGGCGAGGCCGCGCTCGACCGCAAGCGCCGCGCCCTCGCCGAGGGCGTCGTGCTGCAGGCCGCGATCCCCGGCGATCTCGACCGGCTCGCCGCCCGCTTCGGCCTGCCGGCGCCGACACCCCTCCCCGCCTGACCCCGCCTCCGGAGCCCGCACCATGACCGCCAACCCCTCCGCCGCCGACTACCGCGCCGCCGCCGACCGCCTCGCGCTGCCCTCCCGGGCCTTCATCGACGGCGCCTGGCGGCCGGCCGTCTCGGGCCGCACGTTCGAGAACCGCGATCCCGCGACCGGCGCCGTGCTCGGCCAGGTCGCCCATTGCGACGGCAGGGATGTCGACCTGGCGGTCGCGGCGGCCCGCCGCGCCTTCGAGGACGGCGCCTGGTCGCGGGCCGCGCCGGAGGAGCGCAAGGCGGTGCTGCTGCGCCTGGCCGACCTCGTGCGTGCCAATGCCGAGGAGCTCGCCGTGATGGAGAGCCTCGACAGCGGCAAGACCATCCGGGACTGCCTCAACGAGATCGGCCACGAGGTGCCGACCTTCTTCCAATGGTATGCCGAGCTTGCCGACAAGAGCTTCGGCAAGGTGGCGCCGACCGGCGAGAAGAGCCTCGCCATGATCGTCAAGGAGCCGGTGGGCGTCGTCGGCCTGGTGCTGCCGTGGAACTTTCCGCTGCTGATGGCGGCCTGGAAGCTGGCCCCGGCCCTGGCGGCAGGCTGCTCGGCGGTGCTGAAGCCGGCGGAGCAGACCCCGCTCACGGCGCTGCGCCTCGCCGAGCTCGCCGCCGAGGCCGGCCTGCCGGCCGGCGTGCTCAATGTCGTGCCCGGCTTCGGCGAGACCGCGGGCCAGGCCATCGGCCGCCATCGCGACATCGACGTCGTCTCCTTCACCGGCTCGACCGAGGTCGGCGCCTATTTCCTGCGCTATGCCAGCGAGAGCAACCTCAAGCCGGTCGGGCTGGAGATGGGCGGCAAGAGCCCGTTCATCGTGCTCGACGACGCCGACATCGACGAGGCGCTGGTGTCGAGCGCGGTCAGCGCCGCCTTCTGGAACGGCGGGCAGAACTGCTCGGCCAACATGCGCCAGATCGTCGACCGCCGGGTCAAGGACGCCTTCCTCGACCGGGTGCTGGCCAAGACCCGCGCGCTCGCCGTCGGCGACCCGCTCGACCCGGCGACCGACCTCGGCGCCATGGTGAGCGAGGAGCATCGGGCGCGGGTGCTCTCCTATATCGAGGCGGGCCGCCAGGAGGGCGCCCGCCTGCTGGCCGGCGGCGGCCCGAGCGCCGGCCTCGCCGGCTCGTTCGTCGACCCGACGGTGTTCGACGCCGTCACCCCGTCCATGCGCGTGGCACGCGAGGAGATCTTCGGCCCCGTGCTCGGCGTCATCGCCGTGGACGGCATCGAGGAGGCGCTTCGCGTCGCGCGCGACACCGATTACGGCCTGCACGCCACCATCTTCACCCGCGACATCGACAAGGCCTTCCATCTCGCCCGGCGCCTGCCCTGCGGCACGGTCGCCGTCAACGGCTTCACCGAGGGCAATGTCACCACCCCGTTCGGCGGCTACAAGCGGTCGGGCTCGCTGGCCCGCGACAACGGCACCGAAGCGGTCGACCAATATCTGCAGACCAAGACCATCTGGGTCAGCCTGCGCTGACGGGACGCGCATCGATTCGGCATTTGCGGTTGTCTCATTCCGCAAATGCGGTAACGTTACATTCTGGATGTAACATGATGTGTTGCTGAAATGTCTCTCTCTCCAGATCAATGTCGGGCGGCCCGCGCGTTGCTCGACTGGTCCCAGGCCCGGCTGGCGGAAGCCGGCAAGGTCGCGACCAAGACCCTGGCCGACTTCGAGGGCGGCCATCGCGCCCCCTACCCGCGGACACTGGCCGATATCCGCGCCGCCCTGGAGCAGGCCGGCGTCGAGTTCATTCCCGACGATGACCGCGGCGGCGCCGGCGTCCGGCTGCGCCGCAGCGCCCTGCAGGCGGACGAAGGCCGCAAGCCGAGCGAGCTCGACGCGACCAACGACGACTGACGGCCGCCGGCTCAGCTGTTCTGGTCGGGAACGAAGAGGCAATTGGTGGTCCGGGCCGGATCGCCGCCGTAGGAGCAGCGGTAATAGCGCCCGTCCGGCGAATGCCGGACCTGGCTGCTGCCGAAGATCTGACCGGTGGCGAGCACCTTCCAGCCCCCGGCCACCACCTGCAGGTCCGAGGCCTGGATCTCGTAGCAATCATGCCCGCCGCAGCATTCGACGGGATATTGCCAGCCCGTCGGCGCCTGGTGCGCGGCGGCAGGGGGCGCCCATGCCGACGTGTCGAGCAACAGCAACAGTCCGGTGACGATCCTGATCATGGCCTGCCTCATGCGTTGCGGCCGAGCCCGTCCGTGACGGCCTTAACCTGAAAATCGGGCATTGGTTCCGCCGGCTCGTTTCCGCGGACAAAGCTGTTGCCGGCTCGATCGCACCGTGCAATCTCCGGGCCGCCGCATTGCGCTGCGTCGCCGTGCCGCCCCGGCGCCTGCCGCGGACGGACTCGTTCAGGTGCTGTTCAGGGTGATTCGGTAACCTAAGGGCCAGCTTCGACTTCAGAGATCGTCTATGGAAATCTTCTTGGCCCTGATGGCTCAGCCCATCGCGATCGCCGTCTGGGCGCGCTGGATGCGGGGCTTCCCGCTGCTCGGCACCGTGCTCGCCATGATGATCGCCAACGTCGTCGTCGCCAATCTCGTGGGCGGGCTCTACCCGGCCGGCGTGCTGCCGGATACGACGCCGGGCCTCGACACGATCGGCGAGACCCTGTCGCCGGTGCCGGACCTCGACCTGCACCTGACCTTGCTCACCCTGGCGGTGACCGGCATCGCCGCCATGCTCACGGTCGCCCTGTCCGCCCGGCGCTGGGCCGCCTGAAAACCTCCGGCAGCGCGGCCCCGGCTCAGGCCGCCGCGATCTTGAGGCCGGCAACGCCGGCCACGATGGCCAGGGCGGAGACCAGCTTGGCCGGGGTCAGCGGCTCGTCCAGGAGCAGGAAGCCGAGCACGACCGTGCCGAGCGTGCCGACCGCCGTCCAGATGGGATAGGCGACGCTGACCGGCAAGGTGCGCATCGCCAGCGTCAGGAAGCCGATGCCGCCGATCGTCGCCACCACCGTCACCACGGTCGGACCGAGGCGGGTGAAGCCCTCCGCATATTTCATGCTCATCGCGAACATCACCTCGAAGCCCGCGGCGACGGCGAGATAGATCCAGGCCATCATCGACTCCCTGGCTGAAATCAGCTCATTCATGCCATACCCATCGACGGCCTGGTATCGCCTTGACGTCACCCGTCGCAAGCGCGAACATCTCAGCCGATGGCTGAAACATTCTCATCCATGAGCCGTCGGGGCGCATCGCACCCGGACCGGGCAGGCTGATGCGTCGCCTGCCGCCCCTCGGTGCCCTGCGCGCCTTCGAGGCCGCAGCGCGCCTGGAGAGCTTCAAGCGCGCCGCGGCCGAGCTCGCCGTGACCCCGACGGCGATCAGCCACCAGATCCGCCAGCTCGAGGCCGGCCTCGGCTTTGCCCTGTTCGAGCGGCAGACCCGCCGGGTGGTGCTGACTGCCGAGGGCCGCGACCTCTTCCCGGCCCTGCGCGGGGCGCTCGACGCCATGGCCGAGGCCGTGGAGGCGGTGCGCCGCCGCTCCGTCCGCCGGGTGGCGACGCTGTCGGCCACCGTCGCCTTCACCGCCAAGCTGCTGGTGCCGCGCGTCGCGCGCTTCCGGGCGCTCAACCCGGGATGGGACCTGCGCCTGCACGCCTCGGACGATCCGGCCGACCTCGACGGCGGCACGGCGGACGCGGCGATCCGCTACGGCCTCGGCCATTATCGCGGGCTTGTGGCCGAGCCGCTGCTCTCCGACAGCTTCGCCCCGCTGTGCAGCCCGCATCTCGGCCTGGCCCGGCCCGAGGGGCTGGCGCAGGTGCCGCTGATCCACTTCGAGTGGGGCCCCATCGCCACCCGCCTGAACGTGCCGACCTGGCGGGCCTGGGCCGAGGCGGCGAACCGGCGCGACCTCGATGCCGAAGGCGGCATCACCTTCAACGACGAGAGCAGCGCCATGCAAGCCGCGGTCGCCGGCCAGGGCGTGGCGCTGCTCAGCCTGGCCCTGGCGGCCGGGGAGCTGGCCTCCGGCGCGCTCGTGCGGCCCTTCGGTCCAGAGCTCCCCGGCCTGCGCTACCATTTCGTCCATCCGGCCGGCGCCGGGCAACGGCCGGCCGTCGCCGTCCTGCGACGCTGGGTGATGATCGAGCTCGCTCCCCACCTTTCCGGCGCTCCCGCCGCGGACGGCATGGCGGATCGAGGCCCGGTTTCGGGCCGATCGCCATGACCTCCCGCAGGCGAGGGATGAGGCGGATCCCGGACGGGATCAGGCGTCCGACGCGGCGAGCGAGGCGATCGCCGAGATCTCGACCAGCAGGTCCGGCGCGATCAGCGAGCCGACCGCGACCATGGTCGTCGCCGGACGGAGGGCAGCGAAGACCGCGCCATGCGCCCGCCCGACCTCCTGCCACAGTCCGATATCGGTGAGGTAGATGCGGGTCTCCACCACGTGCTCCGGCCCGGCGCCGAGCTCGGCCAGGGCGGCGAGGATGCGCTCCAGCACCACCCGCGCCTGCCCTTCGGCATCGCCGGGGTGGAGCGCCCGGCCATCGGCGCCGCTCGCCGTCGTGCCCGAAACGAAGATCAGCTCGCCCGCCCGCACCGCGCGGGAATAGCCGATTGCCCCGCCCCAGTTCGAGGCGATGGCGACCTTGCGCCTGTTCATGTCGTCTCCTTTCGTGGTCGGGCCGTGCGGGCCGAGGTCACCAGCGCCACGCCGGCGCCGATCAGGCCCGCCGCGGCGATGTCGCGCAGCCCCGGCGCCTCGCCGAGCAGCAGCGCCGCCAGGACGAGCGTGACGACCGGAACCAGGGCCGGCAAAGCCGCGCCGGCCACCGGACCGAGCAGGGCCACCGCCCGGTTGAAGGCGAGAAGGCCGAGCACCGTCGTCAGCCCGCCCTGGTAGACCGCCTGCAGGACGATGTCGGCGAGCGGCGCCTGTCCGAGCCCGACCGGCAGCACGGCGGCGTAGATCGGCAGGTAGAGCACCGCCGAGCCGACCGCGACGATGGCCGTGGCGTGCAGGGCCGTCAGCCCGGACCGCCGCAGCACCAGGACGTAGCCGGCCCAGAGCAGCGCGGCGGCGAGGAAGGCGGCATGGCCGGGATCGAGGCCGCCGGGCCCGAGCCCGGCGATCAGCACGCTCCCCGCCAGGATCGCCGCCACGCCCCACCAGCCGCGCGCGGCGAGGCGCTCGTGGAGGAGCGCGGCGGCCAGGATCGCCGCCATCGCGCACATCGGCCCGGGCACCAGCGCCGCAGCCTGCCCGGCCGGAGCAAAGCGCAGGCCGAGCGCGATCAGCAGCACATAAGGCGCGCCGGTGCCGGCGATCAGCACGGCAAGCCCGGCCCAGCCGAGCCGCGCCAGCGCAAGACCCTCGCGCCGGATCACCGGCAGCATCAGCACCCCGGCGAAGCCGAAGCGCAGCGCGGTGATGTCGCAGGCGCCGAGGCTGGTGCGCATGCCGAGCCGCGTCAGCACGAAGGAGCCGGACCATATCGCCACCGCGATCAGCCCCCAGGCGAGGCCCGCGCGGCCGCCGAGCCCGGCGAGCCTCGCGAGCCATGAGCTCCGCGCCGCCTTGCCGCTCTCCTCCTCGACGCTCGTCTCTCCCGCCATTGCCGCCATCCACCTCTCCGGGCGCAGCATGGCCGGGAGCGCGGACGTGGCCGCCACGGATTTTCCGGATGGGCGCCATCAGCCGGGCTGATGACCCCGATGCGCAGCGCTCAGCCGGCCTGCCGGCGCAGGGCGCCGTCGCCGGCCCGGGCGATATCGAGCAGCCGGCGCACCGGCTCGCTGGCCTGCCGGTCGGGCCGGGCGATCATGTAGAGCCGGCGGTGCGAAAGCGGGGAGAGCGGACGGGTGCGCAGATCCTGCATGTCGGGCCGCGGGAAGGCGGTGTCCGGCAGGATGGTCAGCCCCAGACCCTGGCCCACCATCGCCAGGGCGGTGGCGATGTCGTGCACCCGGATCAGCGGCGGCAGCGGCACGCCGGCCGGGGCGAACAGCCGCTCCAGGATCGAATCGCAGCCGAGCCCGGCGGCGACCAGGGTCTGCCCGTCGAGCGTGCCGAGGTCGACCGCAGCCTGACGCAGCAGGCGATGCCCGCGCGGGCCCACCAGCACCAGCTCCTCGTCGCGGACGGGATCGGCGGCGAGGCCGGCGGGCGCCACGGCCGCCAGGCCGACATCGGCGATGTCCCGCGCCACCCACTCGCCGACCTCGATGTGATGACCTTCGAACACGCTGAGCTCGAGCCCTGGGTAGAGCTGGCGCAGGCTGCGGCTCCAGCCCGGCAGCAGCCGTGCGGCGACGCTGGGGACGCTGGCGATGCGCAGCCGCCGGCCCGGCGCGGCCGCGCGGGCCTGCGCCTCGATGCGGCGGGCCGCGTCGAGGGCGGCCTCGGCATCGTCGAGGATCGAGAGAGCGAAGGCGGTCGGCGTCACCCCGTCGCGCGTGCGCGCCAGGAGCTCGACGCCGAGCGCCGTCTCCAGCGCGATGATGGCCTGGCTGGCACCGGACTGGGTGAGGCCGCAGCGCCGCGCCGCGGCACCGACGCTGCCGGTCTCCACCGCCGCCGCCAGCAGGCGCAATTGTGCGAGCGTGATCTTCATGGCGCCATCCTGGGCCGGATTCGCGCCGGGGAAAAGCCTCCAGTCCGGCGCTATTGGGCGGGGGCATCCGCGGGCGAGGCGCGCGGCCGGCATTCATAGGCCTGCTCGTAGGCGCCGCCCTTGAGCGGCTCCGTGCTGCGCACCTCGCACAGCCGGTCCGTCCGCGCGAACCACAGATAGGCCGCGGCCCGATGCGCGGCGAGCGCCGGATCGCCCTCCGCCGCCAGCATCAGCTTGCGCAGGAAGCCCCTCCCCGCCACGGTGCCGGGCGCCGGCGCCGTCTTGAGCCTGCCGAGATCCGGCCGGTCCCAGATCCAGAAGGTGCCGCCGGGCGTGGCGATGGTCCCGTGCGCGACCGTGTCGTAGGCTATCGCCGGCCGGCTCTCCCCGGCGCAGCCCGCCAGCAGGGCGGCGAGCGCCACGGCGGCCGCATGTCTCGACTTCATGGTCCTCCTCCGGCGGCGCGCCCGACGCGCGAGCCAAGCTCATCCAGGGAAAGGATGACCATGTTTGTGGACCGATTGAGGCACGGTCGGCATGCGCCGGGAACGTCCACAGCCGACAGGGTGCTCCGCCGCTCATTCCGCCGGCCCGTCCGGCCCGACATCCCCGTCGAGGACGGCCGGCCGATCGGGCCGGACGAGACGGTGATCCCAGAGGTGCGGGAACACGGCTGAGAAGAAGCCTCCGGCCGGCATCATTCCCTCGGCGCCCTGGCCGCCGGATCGTCGGGCGGGAGCATCTGCGTCTGAGCCGCCGGGGCCCGGGACTGCTGGTCGCCGAAATGGCGCAGGGCCAGGACGGCGCCGCGTTCCCCCGCCAACATCCCGAGCAGCCCCAGCAGGGCGATCGCCGGCGGCGCCGGGGAGCGGACATGGACAAGCCCGTACGCCGCGCCGACGGCCAGCCCGGTGAGAAGAGAGAGGAGATAATCGGTCATGGCCGTCCTCCGAGAGCATCTTCCAGCGGACCGGCACCCGGTCCGCGGCAAGACAATGCGTAAGAACAAGGAGATGGAGAGTGTGATCGATTCACCTTGAAACGATCACGCTCTAGTCCTGCGGCCGCAGCACGACCCGGCCGGGCATGCCGGCCGCGACCTTGCGATAGGCCGCCTGCGCCTCACCCAGCCCACAAGTCTCGGCGATCGGCGCGGCCCGGTAGTCGCCCGCGATGAATCCGGGGGTCAGCGCATCGAGAACCCTGGCCGATGCCGTGAGGTCGCGCTTCAAGGTATCCACGCCGAAGAGCCGGCTTTCGTTGTGATAGAAATCGGCGAGGTCGAAGGTGACTTCGCGCTGGCCGGTTGCGGCGATTTCGATCAACCTGCCGCGCAGGGCCAGGCAGCCGACGGCGCTGCGGAACATGACGCCGCCGACCAGATCGAAGACGACATCCGCGCCCTTGCCATCCGTCGCCGCGCGAATCTCGGCCGGCAGATCCCTTGCAGCGATGATCAGCGTCTCGGCGATGGCATGGATCGGCGCATCCGGGTGCGGCACGTGCCTGTCCGCCGCGATCACGCGGGCACCACGGCATCGCGCGATCTGGGCGGCGGCGCTGCCGACCCCGCCGCCGGCACCGATCAGCAGCAGGGTTTCCCCCGCCGTCAGCCCCGCTGCTTCGAGACCGGACCAGGCGGCGAGGTAGTTGACGCCGACCGATGCCGCTTCGTCGAAGCTGAGGGTGTCGGGCTTGCGGCGCAGGCTCGCCACCGGCACGGCGACCAGCTCGGCATGGGTGCCGTCACGGGTGAAGCCGGTGTCGCCGCCGCTGCCCCAGACCTCGGCTCCGATCCATTCGGCCGGACCCGCCTCGACCACGCCGGCGAAATCCCGGCCAGGGATGCGCGGCAGCGTCGTCTGCTTCATCGCCCCGGCGACGTTCTTGACATCGCTCTGGTTGATCGAAGCCGCCATGACCCGGACCAATGCCGTCTGCCCGTCGGCGGCCGGCGGCGCCGCCTCCACCATTTCGAGAACCGAGGGCTCGCCGAAGGCCTCGAACCGTATCGCCCGCATGATCCGCTCCTTCAGGGGATGATGTGCCTGAACGATAGGATGGAGGCTCACATGGCGGTCGGAAAGCTGCGGCGGAGGATGCTATGTTTCCGTTGAGCGGAAGCATGCGAGGCACCATGGCGGATCGTATCGGCGACATCGAGCTTTTCCGCGCGATCGTGCAGGCCGGCGGCATTTCGGCCGGCGCCGCGGCAATGGGCTCTTCGCCGCCCGCGGTCAGCCGCCGGCTTTCGGCGCTGGAAGGCCGCCTCGGCGTAAGGCTGGCCGAGCGCACCGCGCGGCGCTTCCGCCTGACCGATGAGGGCGCGCTCTATGACGAGCATTGCCGCAGCATCCTCGCCGCCCTGCGTGACGCCGAAGCCGAGGTTTCGTCCCGCGGCGCCACAGCCCGAGGTCTCCTGAAGGTCGGCGCGCCGATGGAGCTCGGCCGGCGCCGGATCGCCCCTCTGCTGGCCGAATTCGCCGGGCGGCATCCGGCGTTGGCGGTGCACCTGGTGCTTTCCGACGCCGGCCTCGAGGTCGGGCAGGACGGTCTCGACGTCGCGCTCCGGATCGACAGGCCCGACGACCCGGCGGTCATCACGCGCAAGATCGCCTCGACCCGGCGCGTCATCTGTGCCGCACCGTCCTACCTGGCGGCGCGCGGCGTGCCGGAGAGACCGGCGGATCTGGCGAGCCATGAATGCCTGCGCCTCGCGCGTCGCCACCGCCTGCACGATCGCTGGCGGTTCCGCGCCGAGGCCGGCATCGAGGAGGTCAAGGTCGGCGGTCATCTGTCGAGCGGCAGCGGCGATGCGCTCCACGGCTGGGCGCTCGAAGGGCGGGGGCTCTCGGCCGAGGCCCTGTGGGACGTGGCCGAAGACCTCGAAGCCGGACGCCTCGTCGAGTGCCTCGCCGACCACCGGTGCGACGACATCGAGCTGTTCGCCACCTTCCTGCCCGGCCAGCCCCTGCCGCCGCGCATCCGGCTCTTCGTCGATTTCATGGTGGCGGCACATCTCGGCTGAAGGGCCGGCGGTTCCGCCAGCCCTGGTCTTGGGTGTATGACGGCGCTGCAGGCCTCTTCAGACCGAGAGACGGGATTTGGCACGGACGGGACATATCTTCGGGCCGATCTCGGCCGAGTCGACGCGCCTCTGCCTGCGCATGCTTCTCGTGCTCGTCGCCTGCCTCTCGTCAAACGCGGCCCTGGCCCACCGCAGCGGTCCCGTCGGACTGGCCGCCGGTCTCTCCATCCCCACGCTCGGGCATGGCCAGATGGCGGTCGTCGCCAACCATTATGCCGAGATCCTCGATCTTGCGGATCGCCAGGTCTTTACGGATGAACGGTTCCGGCGGTTCCGCAACTATATCAGCCTCCAGTACGCCGCCTGCCTCTGGGGCATGGTGCCGGCAAGCCTGACGGACGAAGAAAGCCCGTTCAACGAATGCAGCCATGGCTATCTCTCCGGCGCGCAGGCTCTGCTGCTGCACATGAAGACCATGCCCGGCATGCGGGACCAGGCGAACGCGCTGGCGGAGCGGATCAGCCTCGAGATGCTGGCGCAGAATGCCGCCATGGTCGTGTGCCGCTACAGCGACGAGCCGTTCAACACCGCCGATGTCGTGTCGCCGCATTGGAGCGAGGTGCCGTTCCACGCACCGAGCCTGCTCGCCCTGCTCGCGGCTGCCGGGATCATCGGCGGCGCGCTGGCGGCTGCCCTCGCGTATCTCAGCGGGCCGCGGCCAGGGGACGGAGCGCTTGCCGGCAGCGCGTAGCGCTTGCCGGCCGCGCATAGGGATGCCGCCACCCCTGCCTACCGCCCTTCCCTGCCGATCCCGTCGAGCTCGGCCAGCACGTCCGGCGCAAGCGTGAGCTCGGCCGCCGCCAGGTTCTCCTCGAGATGGTCCGGCGACGAGGTGCCGGGGATCAGGAGGATGTTGGGCGCGCGCGCCAGCAGCCAGGCGAGCGCCACCTGCATCGGCGTCGCGCCGAGCCGTCCGGCCACGGCCGACAGGGTGCCGGACTGCAGCGGCGTGAAGCCGCCGAGCGGGAAGAACGGGACATAGGCGATGCCCTGCCGGCCCAGCGCGTCGATCAGCGCATCGTCGTGGCGATGGACGAGATTGTAGTGGTTCTGCACGCAGACCACCGGGGCGATGCGCTGCGCCTCGGCGAGCTGTGTCGCGGTGACGTTGCTGAGGCCGAGATGCCGGACGAGCCCCTGGCGCCGGAGCTCCGCCAGGGCGGTGAACTGCTGCTCGATCGAGCCTTCGCTGGGCGCATGGACGTCGCCCATGACGCGCAGGTTCACCACGTCCAGGGCGTCGAGGCCGAGATTGCGCAGGTTGTCGTGCACGGCGCGCGTCAGCTCCGCCGGGCTCTGCGCCGGGTTCCACGACGCGTCGGCGCCCCGCACCGCGCCGACCTTGGTGACGATCACCAGATCCTGGGGATAGGGGCTCAGCGCCTCGCGGATCAGCTGGTTGGTGACGTGGGGCCCGTAGAAATCGCTGGTGTCGATATGGTCGACGCCGGCGGCCACGGCCTGGCGCAGCACCGCGAGGGCCGCGTCGCGATTTTTCGGCGGCCCGAACACGCCGGGGCCGGCCAGCTGCATGGCGCCGTAGCCCACGCGCTTCACCGTGCTGTCGCCGAGGGTGAAGCTGCCCGCTTTCGCCAAATCGGTCATGTCTCTCTCCCATGAAGGTTCGTCCCGGAAGATGGACCTTGACCACGTGCACGACAATCCGGTGAAATCGGTACAGCTTGTGCGGAATCCCGAACAATGCCGGAAGACCTGCAGGATCTCTACGCCTTCCTGGCGGTGACGCGGGCCGGCGGCTTTCGCGAGGGCGCACGCGCCGGCCGCGTGTCGGCCTCGAGCCTCAGCGAGGCCGTGCGGCGCCTCGAAGCCCGGCTCGGCGTGCGCCTGCTCAACCGCACCACCCGCAGCGTTGCCCCGACCGAGGCGGGCGCCCGCCTGGTCGAGCGGCTGGGACCGGCCCTCGGCGAGGTCGAGGCGGCGCTCGACGTGGTCAACAGCTACCGCGACCGGCCGGCCGGGACGCTCCGGCTCAACGTGCCCGCCACCGCCGCCCGCCTGGTGCTGCCGCCGATCGTCACGCCCTTCCTCCGGACCTACCCCGACATCCGCCTGGAGGTGATGGTCGAGGACAGCTTCGTCGACGTGCTCGCTGCCGGCTGCGACGCCGGCATCCGCTATGACGAGCGGCTCGAGCAGGACATGGTCGCGGTGCCGATCGGCCCGCGCGTCCAGCGCTTCGCCACCGCCGCCTCCCCCGCCTATCTCGCCGAGAGGGGCCGGCCCGAGCACCCGCGCGATCTGCTCGCCCACGCCTGCCTGCGCGGGCAGTTCGCCAGCGGCACCATCCCGACCTGGGAGTTCGAGCGGGACGGCGAGATCGTCCGCGTCGACCCGAGCGGCCCGCTGCTGGTGCGCCTGGGCGCGGCGGTGGACCTGGCGGTGGCGGCCGCGGTGGAGGGGCTCGGCATCATCCACCTCTTCGAGGGCTGGCTGCAGCCCCATCTCGACAGCGGCACGCTCGAGCCGGTGCTGCAGCCCTGGTGGCAGAATTTCACTGGGCCGTTCCTCTATTATCCCGGCCGCCGCCACCTGCCCTCGCCGCTACGCGCCTTCGTCGATTTCATCCGCTCGCGCTGACCGGTGAAGCCGGGTGCGGCAGGCTTTCAGGCGTTGCGCGCATAGGCCGCGAGGTTCTTCGTCAGGATCGCGACCAGGCTGTCGCGCAGGGGATCGCGCACGCCCTTCAGCCAGGCGGCCGACAGGGGCAGCCGGGTCGCCGTGCCGTCCCGCCCGGTGTCGAGCGGGACATACCGCACGCCGCCGACCGCGAGCCGCGAGGTCCATCGCGGCACGATGGCGAGCCCGATGCCGGCGGCGACCAGGACGACGATCGTCTGCTTCTCGTCGGCGACCTGCGCGATGCGCAGGTGCGATCCCGCCGCCGCGAACAGCTCGATGGTCAGGTCGTGGCTGTGCGGCCGCGATCGGCGGTCCGGGACGATCAGCGGCTCGTCGTCGAGGTCGGCGATCGCGACGCGCTCGCGGCCGGCGAGGCGATGGCCTTGCGGCATCGCCACCACCGCGGTCTCGCTGAACAGCGCCAGCAGCTCGAGGCTGCGGTCGACCGCCTCGGGCGGCCGGATGAAGGCGAGGTCGAGCCGGCCGGACCTCAGCTTCGGCAGCAGGCGCGCCGTCTTGTCCTCCAGGAGCTGCACGGCGATCGCCGGATGCTCCAGCTTCAGGTCGAGGAGGAGCTGGGGCATCAACCCCGCCGCGGCGCTGTCGATCGCGCCGATGCGGATCTCGCTGCGCTCGCGCCGGCCCTGCCGCCGAAACCGCCCCGTGATCGCATCCACCTGCGCCAGGACCTGCCGAGCCTCCCCCAGGAGCCGGGTGCCGTCCCTGGTCAGCAGGACGGTGCGCGTCGTCCGCTCGACGAGGCGCACGCTCAGGCTCTCCTCGAGCAGCCGGATCTGGCGCCCGAGCGAGGCGGGCAGGATGGCGAGCCGGCGGGCGGCGCGCCCGAAATGCAGCTCCTCCGCCACTGCCACGAAGCAGCGCAACTGGCCGATCTCCATCGTCCTCTCCTGCGGGGCCGACGTAGATCATATCATTTTTTTATATAATCATCTGCGCATTGCCATCGCCGACGCCGACGCGCATCGTCGCGGCGGGGCAACCGGCGGCCTCGCCAGGCCCCGAGGAGAACGACCATGCGCAGCCACGCGATCGCCGCCATCCCGGCCGACGGCATCGGGCCGGAAGTCATCAGCGCCGGCCTGCGGGTGCTCGCCGCCCTTGCGCAACGGCTCGGCGACGTCAGGTTCGACGTCGAGACCTTCGGCTGGGGCTCCGACCACTATCGGAAGCACGGCGTGATGATGCCGGCGGACGGCCTGGCGACGCTGAAAACATTCGACGCGATCTATTTCGGCGCCGTCGGCGCGCCCGACGTTCCCGACCACGTCACGCTCTGGGGCCTGCGCCTGCCGATCTGCCAGGGCTTCGACCAATATGCCAATGTCCGCCCGACCCGGATCCTGCCCGGCATCACGCCGCCCCTGCGCCATTGCGGGCCCGGCGACCTCGACTGGGTGATCGTGCGCGAGAACTCCGAAGGCGAATATTCCGGCCATGGCGGACGGGCCCACAAGGGCTTGCCGGAGGAAGTCGGCACGGAAGTGGCGATCTTCACCCGGGTCGGCGTCACGCGCATCATGCGCTACGCCTTCGGCCTCGCCCGCTCGCGCCCGCGCAAGCTGCTCACCGTCGTCACCAAGTCCAACGCTCAGCGCCACGGCATGGTGATGTGGGACGAGATCGCCGCCGAGGTGGCGCAGGAATTCCCGGACGTGGCCTGGGACAAGATGCTGGTCGACGCCATGACCGTGCGCATGACGCTGAAGCCCCGGAGCCTCGACACGATCGTGGCCACCAACCTGCATGCCGACATCCTGTCGGACCTCGCCGGGGCGCTCGCCGGGTCCCTCGGCGTCGCCCCGACCGCCAATATCGATCCGCAGCGCCGCTTCCCCTCGATGTTCGAGCCGATCCACGGCTCGGCCTTCGACATCACCGGCAAGGGCATCGCCAACCCGGTCGCCAGCTTCTGGACCGCGGCGCAGATGCTGGAGCATCTCGGCGAGCCGGAGGCGGCCGCCCGCCTGATGCGCGCCATCGAACGCGTCACCGGCGCTGGCATCCTCACCCCGGACCTCGGGGGCACCGCCACCACCCGGGACGTCACCGAGGCGGTGGTCGACGCCATCCATTCCTCCAACATCTGAGGGTCGGATGCGGCGTCAGGCCTGCGCCGTCGGCCGCACGACGATCTCGCCGACATCGACATGCGCAGGCTGTGCGATCGCAAAGCCGATCGCCTCGGCGATCGCGACGGGATCGATGGCGAGGCTCGACAATCCGAGCCATGACGCCATCAGGCGAAGCTCCTCCATCAGCCGCTCGACCGTGCATCGCGGCGCATCCGGCTCGACATGCGCCCGCTGGACGATCAGCGTGCCGGCCTTGCGGTCCGCCTTCAGGTCCAGCCGCGCGACGAGCGCGCCATCCAGCAGGAAGGGCAGCACGTAGTAACCGTGCTCGCGCTTGTGGGCGGGCGTATAGATTTCGAGACGATAGCGGAATCCGAACAGCCTCTCGGTTCGCGGACGGTGCCAGATCAGCGGGTCGAACGGCGACAGCAGCGCCGAGCCTTCGATCTTGCGGCCGGCCCGCGCGTCCTTGTGCAGATAGGCCTGTTGCTGCCAGCCACGCACGCGCACGGGGACGATGGTTCCCTCCTCGACCAGCTGTTCGATCGGCAGCCGGGCGTCCGCCGCGGGAATGCGGTAATAGTCGCGCAGGTCCTCCGCAGTCGCGACGCCGAGCGCCCGCGCCGAGCGCGCGAGGAGCGCCCGCCGCGCATCGGTGCCACGGGGAGTGGGCAGGCCCAAGACCGCCCGAGGCAGCACACGCTCGGGCAGGTCGTATACCCGCTCGAAGCTGCCCCGGCGGTGTGTCGCAGCGACCAGCCCCGCCCAGAACAGCCATTCGAGCGCGTGCTTCGCCTCGCTCCACACCCACATGCCCTTCGAGGCCCCGCCAGCCGCCACATCGGAAGCGGCCAGCGGCCCCTCGGCCTCGATGCGAGCGAGCAAGGCGTCGGCCTCGGCTCGCCTCTCGCCCGCATAGGCTTCGAGCTGGCGCCAGATGCCCTTGCCGCGAAGCGCGCGGGCCATGCGCCAGCGCAGAAGGGGGTGACAGTCGATGGGCAGCAGCGACGCTTCGTGCCCCCAATATTCGAAGCAGCGCTTGGGCTTCGCCGCGACGAGGGCGTCGAGGGCGGCCGGGTCATAGGAGCCCAGGCGCGAGAAAAGCGGGAGGTAGTGAGCGCGAACCAGGACGTTCACGCTGTCGATCTGGAGCAGGCCGAGCCGGTCGATCGACCTTCGCAATTGCGCCACGCCGACGATGCCGCTCCGTGACAAGGCGTTGAAGCCCTGTGCCGTGAGCGCGATGCGGCGAGCCTCGGACGCCGAGAGCTCCGCCTTCAAGGTCGCTCTCCCGATACCCCGGCGATGAACGTCCGCAGGTCGGCCAGCATCAGCTCAGGCTGCTCCAGAGCAGCAAAATGCCCGCCCGAGGCCATGTCGCTCCAGTGAACGACGTCATAGGTCTTGGCGGCCAATGAGCGCGGGGTGGGCAGAAACACCGGATCGGGGAACGCCGCGATGCCGGCCGGGACTCGGATGCGCGTGCCGGGGGGAAATCGATCCGATCGCTCCAGGCGCTTGCCGTGATAGATCCAGGTCGCGGTGACCATGGACGACGGTGCGACATAGAGCATGATGTTGGTGATGAGCTCCTCTTCCGAGAAGGTGCTCCAGATGTCCGGGCTGCCGTCGGCACGCTTCGGCAGGTCCGCCCACTGCCCGAATTTCTCGAGTATCCATCCCGCGGCGCCGACCGGACTGTCGGCCAGCGCCACCCCCAGCGTCTGGGGGCGCGTTTCCTGCTCATGATTGTAGCCGGTCTCCCAATCGAGGATTGCGGCACGGCGGACGATCAGATCCTTCTCCTCGGGAGTCGTGGGAGCGGCGTCCTCGGCGAAAATGCCGACCATGTTGATGTGAATGCCGAGCAACGCTTCGGGCTGCTGATACGCCATCCAGCTCGCGATATGGGCACCCCAATCGCCGCCCTGGACGACATAGCGGGATGGCCCGAACAGCCGAGCCATCAGCCCGTGCATGAGCTCGGCGGCCCGGCGCGGACCGATGATGCCGGTGATCGGCCTGGAGAAGGCAAAACCCGGGAGCGAGGGAACGACGACATCGTGCCCGTCTGCCGCAAGCGGGTCGAGGAGCCGTTCAAATTCGAGAAACGAGCCCGGCCAGCCGTGGAGAAGAAGAACCGGCGGCTTCCCCCCGCTCCCCCGCACATGGACGAAATGGATGCGCTCGCCCTCGATGTCGGTCGTGAAGTTGGGGCGCTGATTGAGGCCTCGCTCGACCTTGCGCCAGTCATAGGTGTCCCGCCAATAGGCGACGAGCCGCTTGAGGTCATCGATCCCGACCCCCGACCTCCACCCCCCTGCATCGGGAAGCTGGCTCCAGTCATACGCTTCGACCTTCGCCATGATGGCCGCGAGCCGCCCGTCGGAAATCTCGATCGCATAGGGCGAGATCATGTCCTTCTCCCGAGGTGTCGTGGCGCCGACGCAAACGCCGGCACGGTCATCGCTTGCGGGCTCCGACCGTCGCTTCATGCCGCGTGACGCAAAGCTGGACGCTCGACGCCGCCTTGTGTACCCCGAAGAAACAGCAAGCACTTCTGCGTCGGGCGCACAGATGAGCTTTTTCGGCGATCGGACCGGCGATCTCGAGGTCTTTACGGTGGTGGTCGATACCGGCAGTTTCTCGGCCGCCGGACGAGCCCTCGACCTCGCTCCCTCCTCCGTTGGGCGCGTGATCGACCGGATCGAAGCTCGCCTCGGCGTCCGCCTGCTGCTGCGAACCACGCGATCGCTGACCTTGACGCCGGAGGGCGCCGCCTATCTCTCCGCTGCCCGACGCATCCTCTGCGACCTGCGGGAGACGGAGCAGGCGATCTCGGACCAGAGCGTGCCGAGGGGGCGCCTGCGCGTAAGCACCTCCATCCTCTACGGACGCATGGTCCTGGTCCCGCTGCTCGGGGACTTCGTCCGGCGCTATCCCGGCATAGTGCTGGACATCAGCCTGACGGACGCCGTCGTGGACATCGCCGCAGGGCAGGCCGATGTGGGCATACGCTTCGGTCCCCTGCCCGACGGACCGCTCACGGCGCGCAAGCTCGGCGAGACGCGCAAGGTGATCGTGGCCTCGCCGGACTATCTCGCGCGCCGGGGCACGCCCGAGATCCCCGAGGATCTGCATGGCCATGACTGCCTCGGCTTCAACTTCAGGCGCGCCTCGCCCACCTGGCCCTTTCGCAGGGACGGCCGCGACTACGCCTTGACGATCCGAGGCAGCGTCGAGGCGAACAATGGTGAGACGCTGGGCCAACTGGCTGCCGAAGGGGTTGGGATTACGCGCGTGGGAGCCGAGACCGTGCGTGACGCGATCCGCGCGGGCGACCTCGTTCCGCTTCTGGAAGAGTTCAATCCAGGCGATGTCGAGGAGATTCACGCGGTGTTCCTTGGCCGGGGGCACATGCCGGCGCGGGTCCGCTGCTTCGTCGACTACCTCGTCGAGCGACGACGGGGTTCCGAGCGCACGGCTCCTGAATAGGCCGCCTGCCCGCGCTTTCCGGCGGATCAGGCCCGACCGGTGAAACCGGCCGGGGACGATGATCGCCGCCGTCAACCGCGGGCGCCAGGCGTTGGAATCGATCGACCGGCGGCGGGCGCGGATTTCGCGGCAGATGCTCCGTGGAGATCACCCCGCCGCGCCTGCCCGCCCGGCCATGAGCGATCCGATTCTCTCGATATCCTCCGGCGTGGTCGGATTGTAGACCACCATGCTGAGGTCGGTTCGGCCGTCGACCGAAAAGATCGAGTACTCGAAGGCGAACGGGCCGAGCACCGGGTGGCGGATATGCTTGACGGCCTCGCCGTGGGGACCCTGAAGCCTGTTGTCGCGCCACATCGCTGCGAATTCGGGGCTGAGCCGGCAGAGCTCGTCCACGAGCGGCTCCACGGCCGCCGCGGCGCCGGCGCGGGCGGCGTCGACCCGGAACGAGCCCAGGGCGAAGCGCGCCACGCTCTCCCAGTCATATTGCGACGCGCGGGCGCGTGGATCGAGGAAGATGAAGCGCAGGATGTTGCGCTGCTCCGGCGGCAGCACTCCGTAGTCCATCAGCATGACGGTCGCGGCCCGATTCCACGCCATGACGTCCCATGTCGCGGTCCGGATCAAGGCCGGGCTCGGATCCAGCGCATCGAGCACGCGCTGCAGCCGCGGCGTGACGCCGTCGTTCTTGTGGTATCGCGCCTCGGGCGGCCGGCCGAGGCCGAGCAGGAAGAGGTGCTCGCGCTCGACATCCGTCAGCATGAGCGCGCGAGAGATCCGGTCGAGCACGTCGGCCGAGGGTGCGCCGCCCCGCCCCTGCTCGAGCCATGTGTACCAGGTGGGGCTGATATTGGCGCGCTGCGCCACTTCCTCGCGGCGCAGGCCGGCGGTGCGGCGGCGTTCCGCGGGAAAGCCGAGAGCGGCCGGGTCGAGCTTGGTGCGGCGGTCTCGCAGATAGGTCCCGAGCAGGGTCTCGGTCGCCGGATGCTCGCTCATCCTGTTAGCCATCTTACTATGATAGAGTCACTACTTTACCAGAATACAACGGGAGCACAGATTTGTCTCCAACGAAACCTGGAGACCTCCCATGCGTGTGTTCGTCACTGGTGCGACCGGATTCATCGGCTCGGCCGTCGTCAACGATTTGATCGGAGCCGGCCACCAGGTGCTCGGCCTGTGTCGGTCGGACGACAAGGCGGCGGCCCTGGCAGAGGCCGGCGCCGAGGTCTATCGCGGGTCGATCGCGGACCCGGACAGCCTCAAGGAGGGCGCCTCCCGATCGGACGGCGTCATTCACCTGGCCTTCAACCATGACTTTTCGCGATTTGTCCAGAACTGCGAGGACGATCGCCGCGTGATCGAGGCGCTCGGCTCGGTGCTCGCCGGCTCCGGCCGGCCCCTGATCGTGACGTCAGGCACCCCGATCGCCAACACCGTGCCCGGCGAGCCGGCTCGGGAAGACAATCCGATCGTCGGTTCCGACAGGCATCCCCGCGCAGCCTCGGAGGAGGCCGCCGCCGCCATGGCCGCGGACGGGGTCAACGTGTCGGTCGTGCGGCTGCCGCAGGTGCACGACCCGGTCAAGCAGGGCCTCATCACCCCCGCGATCGCGATGTATCGCGACAAAGGCGTGTGCGCCTATGTCGGAGCCGGGCTCAACCGCTGGCCGGCGGCCCATGTCCTCGACGTCGCGCGCCTCTACAGGCTGGCGATCGAAAAGGCCGAGCCGAATGCGAAGTATCACGCCGCCGCCGAGGAGGGCGTGCCGATGCGCGATATTGCCGAAGCCATCGGCCGACGGCTGGGCCTGCCGGTCAAGTCCATCGCGCCGGAAGAGACCGGGGCCTATTTCGGCTGGCTCGCCATGTTTGCCGGGCACGACATGCCCGCTTCGAGCGTGCAGACCCGCAAGACGCTGGGATGGGAACCGACCGGGCCCGGGCTGATCGCCGACCTCGGGAAGCTGCCGCTCGACGCCTGAGAGCGCGTGGGCGGTTGCGCGGGGGCCGGCAAACATGCCTTCGCCGGCCGGCCATGGCATTGCCATATCCGGGCACTATGGCATCCGGACAGCCATGGCGACATTCCACGCAGCTTTCCCGATTCCCTACGCGCATTGGTATGCGGCGACGCTTTTCCTGGATGCCGGCCATCCCGCAGCCGAGATTCTGGCGCGCGCCGGGCTGGATGAGGCGCGCTGGCAGGCCTGCCGCGAGCGATACGCGCAACTCCACTTCGCCAACACCTCGTGGGTGGCAGGCGCTTACGAACGGGCGGGGCTGCCATCGCCGGCGGTCGACCGGGCGATGTATGCGCATCTGCTCGAAGGCGGCAGTCTCGCACCCGCCCTGGAGGAGCCGTTCGGCATGCGCGGCCAGTTGCAGGACCTGCGCAGGCTGGTCGAGGCCGACCCGCATATCGGACCTTTCGCGGACGCGGATTGGGTGGCGCACTATCTGTGCGAACGCCGCTTCCCGACCATCCGCTACGTCCATGACGGGAAGCGGGTCATGGTCGGCGGCGAGCCGCTGGCGGATGCAAAAGGCCGGACGATCGAGGGCATCGACCCGGCCGGCTTCCGCAAGATCGGCGAGCGCTGGTTTCGCGACGGCCGGCGCGTCTACGGGCAGGGCGAGAAGCCGACGAAGACGTTCTGGTTCGTCATGCGCGGGGCCGATCCCGACAGTTTCACCGTGCTCAACGAACGCTATGCCCGGGACAAGGCGGCCGGCTACTACGTCACCAACCGCCGGCTCCCCTGCGAGGATGCCGCGACGTTCGCGGTGGTCGGCTATTGCTACGGACGTGGGCAGAAGCCGGGCTTCCACGTCGAGGAAAGCCACTACGCCAAGGACAGTCGCAGGGTCTATGCCTATGGCGTCGCCATCGCGGGGGCCGACGCGCCGAGCTTCGAGGCGATCGGCGACGAAGGCCGATATTTCGCCGACAAGGATCGGGTCTATTGGGAGAAGGACCCGATCGAGGGAGCGGATCGCGACAGCTTCGCCTGTGCGTCCGAGGTCGGGCAATATCGCGCCTATGACCGGAACCGGCCCTATCGGGCGGGAAAGCCCCTGTCCGTCGTCGAGGATTTCGAGTCTTGGCGCGGCCATTTCGAGGATCGGCCCGATGCGGCGCCCGACTGGTGGCGACGGGAGAAGGCGCGGCGCGAAGGCGCCACGGCCAGTTCCGACACGATGGCGCCGAAGGCGCTCGGCGGACCTTATGTCAGCGACGGCGAACGCGTGCTGGTGATGCCCCGCGTCGAGCGGCAGGGACCGCTCGTCTCCCTCGATCACTTCGATCACGCCAGCTTCCGGCACATCGCCGGCGTCTTCGGGGTCGACCGGCACGGACTGCGCTATTTCGAGCACGGCCTGGAAAGCTACGGACGCGAGCCCGTGAAGGGCGCGGATCCCGGCAGCTTCGAGGCGCTCGGGCACGGATGGTATCGGGATTCGCGGCAGGCCTATTATTACGACGACGACGGCGACGCCCCGCGGCTGGTCGTGGTCAAGGCCGACCCGGGGAGCTTCGAGGTCATTGGCGGGGCCTATGCCCGCGACGCGAACGGGCTGATCTGCGAAGGCGTGCGCAAGCGCGGCATCGCCGATCCCGCCGCGGTCGTCTCGCTGGGCCATCTCCATGCCCGCATCGGCGACGTGCTGCTCTATCGGGGCAAGCCGGTCTCCCGGGCGGGCAAGCTCGATGTGCGGACCGCACGCAGCGTGCACGACCATGTGCTGATCGATGCGCGAGGCCATATGCTGCTCAGCGGGCGCTATCGCCAGCCGATCCCGGCCCTCGATCCCCAGCGCCTTCGCTTTCTCAACCGTGTCTTCGCCGTCGACGATGCGCGTCTCTACGCATCGACCCAGGACGCGCTCGTGGTTTGCGAGGATGCCGATCGTGGCAGCGTCGAGGTGGTGAACCGCTGGACCGTGCGCGACGCCGGCGGCCGCCTGCATGTCGCCGCTGGCCGGCTGCGCCGCACGTCCGACGCGGACGAGGCTGCCCGGTCGCATTTCAGGTAGGCGCGGACCGCGCGGGGGACGCCCCGGATGCTCCGTGCCGATCCGAAACCACGGTCACCGGCTCAACCGATCGACGATCCGCTCGACATCCGCGCGCGAAATGCTCTCGGGTTCCACCGAGTTGTGGATCGTGATGCCTTCGATCGCCGCATCGAGCACGCGCGCCGTCTCCGGCGTGAAATGCCTTTCGAGCGCCGCGCGGCTGCCCGCCATCCACCCGCGCCACACCGAGCGCAGCCTTGGGTTGCGGATGGAATAGGCATAGAGCTCAAAGGTCAGGGCCATGTTGCGCGGCGACGTCCACGTCCCGTCGCAGATGAGGTCGACGACCGCCGCGCGGGCCTGCGCGACGTCCTTCGCCGCCTCCAGTCGCGTGCGATAGAGCTCGGCGGTCGAGACGGCCAGCCGTTCGAAGGCGGCGAAGAGCAGATCGTCCATTCCCGTGAAGTGGTAGGTCATCGAGCCGAGCGGGACGTTCGCGGCCGCCGCGACGCGGCGATGGGTGGTGCCGGCAACGCCATGCTCCGCGATGACATCCAGCGCGACCTCGAGGATCCGGCCCCGTCTCTGCGGATCATAGCGCCTGCCACCTGCTTCGCTCATGCCCGAAGCGCCCCTCCGATGCCGGCCGACCGCTTGACAGCGGCTGCGATAAGTACATATGTACACATAGTGTACAAACGTACGCAAGCCGTTTCAACCCGATCGTATCCCTCCATGCCCATCCCGGTCTCGCGGCGGCGCCTGGCGCTGTTCGCCTTCTTCTTCCTGCCCGGCGTCTCGATGGCCTCCTGGGTCACGCGCACTCCGGCCATCCGCGACAGCGTCGGCGCCTCCATCGCCGAGATGGGGCTCGTGCTGCTCGGCGTCTCGTTCGGATCGATGGGCGGCATTCTCTCGTCCGGCCCGCTGGTGGCCCGCTTCGGTTCGCGGCCGGTCACCCATGTCGGGCTCTGGCTCGTCGTCGCCGCCATGGCGATGATCGCGGCCGGTGTCGTTCTCGGCACCATGGGGGTCGTCGCCTTCGGGCTGGGCCTGTTCGGGCTCGGCATGGGCCTGTCGGAGATCGCGATCAACATCGACGGAGCCGATATCGAGCGGCTGACGGGCCGGCCGCTGCTGCATGCCCTGCACGGCTTCTACAGCCTCGGGACGGTGTGCGGGGCGCTGATCGGCCTGGCGCTGACGGCCATATCCTTCCCGGTGGCATGGCATCTGGCGATCATCGGCGCCCTCGGCTCCGTTCTCATCCTCTCGTTCATGCGCTTCATGCCATACGGCATCGGCAGGGAGGATCGCGCGGCGGTCCCTGCGCGCCCGGGAGGGAGCGAGGCTGCGCCCGCGGCCCTATGGCAGGATCAGCGCCTGCTGCTGATCGGACTGATCGTGCTGGCCATGGCGCTCGCCGAAGGGGCGGCCAACGACTGGCTGCCGATCCTGATGGTGGACGAATACGGCTTCAGCCAGACCTCCGGCTCGCTGATCTTTCTGGGCTTCGCCCTCGCCATGACGGTCGGCCGCTTCAGCGGCGGCGTGCTCCTCGGGCGCTTCGGGCGAGCCGCCGTCATCCGTGGCAGCGCCGTCCTCGGCGCCCTGGGCATTGCCCTCGTCGTCTTCGCCGAGAATCCGATCCTGGGTGGTTCGGCCGTGGTTCTCTGGGGGTTGGGCGCCTCGTTGGGGTTCCCGATCGCGCTCTCGGCCGCCGGTGATTCCGGAGCAGACGGCGCGGCGCGCATCAGGCTGGTCGCGACGGGCGGCTATGTCGCCTTCCTCGTCGGCCCGCCGCTGCTCGGCTTCACCGGCGAGGCCTATGGCTTGCGATCAGCGATGCTGATCGTCCTGGCGCTCATCGCCATCGCCCTCGCCATTGCCCCAGCGGTCGGGCCGCCCGAAGCCAGAGCCGGGCGTCCCGCAGGAGCCGGCCAATCCTTGTAGCGCATCCTCGCGATCGACTGTCGATGGTTGGTTAGCCCGGATATCTCAAAGCCCTGGAGCGCATCGAGGCCTGAAATCAGATAAACTTGTTTTGCGAGAATAAGTTATCCTGATCCGAGGGTGCTCCCCGATGCGGACGGAGTGTAGCGCAGGCGCGATGGAATTTGGAAGCGGCGGGGGTCGGCGAGTTGTGGCCGATTTCGACGGCGGGCTGGTGTCGTCGGACGCCGGTGCCCTGCTTCTGGGAGACACCGACAAGGCCATCGGGCTGATCGATCGGTTCACGCGCTGCTTCCGGGACAGACGCAATCCGCTTTATACGGTGCACCGGCTGAAGACGCTGCTGGCGCAGCGGGTGTTCGGCTTGGCGCTGGGCTACGAGGACCTGGTCGACCACGATCAACTGCGGCACGACCCGGTTCTTTGCGTGCTGCTGGGCAAGCTGGAGCGGCACGCCGACGCGATGGCGCCGCTGGCCGGCAAAAGTACGTTGAACCGGCTCGAGCACATGCGAGCCGCAGAAGGTCGGCCGACGCGCTATCACGAGATCGACCACGACGGCGCGGCAATCGAACGTCTATTCGTCGATGTGTTCCTGGAGGCGCATGGCCGGAAGGCGCCGCGGCAGATCGTGCTCGACCTGGATGCGACCGACGACCCGCTCACGGCCACCAGGAAGGGCGCTTCTCCTACGGCTATTCCGACGGCTACTGCTATCTGCCGCTGTATATCTTCTGTGACCGGCATCTGCTCGCCGCCAAGCTACGGCGCTCGAACATCGATGCGAGCGCCGACGCGGTGGAGGAGGTCGAGCGGATCATCTTCCAGATCCGGGTGCGCTGGCCGCACGTGCGGATCACGCTGCGGGCCGATTCCGGCTTTGCCCGCGAGACGCTGATAGCCTGGTGCGAGGCCAACCGGGTGGACTATATCTTTGGGCTCGCCCACAACGCACGGCTGGAACAGCGCATCGCCCCGGGGCTGGCCGGGGCGCATCACCGGTCGCAGGCCGACCAGAGCTGGCCGGCGCGGGTGTTTTGCGACTTTCTGTGGTCGACGAAGGAGTCCTGGTCCCGCCGCCGCCGGGTGATCGCCAGGGCCGAGTGGACCAAAGGCGAGGCCAATCCGCGCTTTCTCGTCACCTCCCTGAAGCCGGATGCCTGCCGGCCCAGCCGCTCTACGAACAGCTCTATTGCGCCCGCGGCGAGATGGAGAACCGCATCAAGGAGTGCCAAGCCGATCTGTTCGCCGACCGCACCTCCACCGCGACGATGCAGGCCAACCAACTGCGGCTGTGGCTGGCCTCGATCGCCTACGTCCTGGTCTGCGCCCTGCGCCGCATCGGCCTCGCCCACACCCAGTTCGCTGCCGCCAGCTGCGGCACGTTGCGCCTCAAGCTCCTGAAGACCGGGGCGCTGGTCAGGATCAGCGTCCGGCACGTCAAGATCGCCTTCGCCTCGGCCTGCCCCGTCATGCCCGAATGGCGCCTGGCCGCGGCGCGGCTCGCCTGAGCCGGCGGCTCTCCCGCCTGACACGCGCCCCGCCCCCCGCGCCACACCGGCGGCACAACCTATGGCACACGGGAGATCAACCGCCTCAACGACTGTAAAGCCTCCGCGCAACCGGCGCCACGCGGGCCTTCACCCCCCCCCCCCCACGCGACCCAAAACCGCCGCCTCGCGTTTCCTCAAAACCTCGGGTTTGAGAAATCCGGGTTAGTACTACAGTTGGGTTCTTTGAGGTGTGTACGTTTGTCTGCGGCTTGATGTGCGCCACCAGTCGTCCATGAGGAACTCGCAATCCCTTGAAGGGTGGAGAGTTTCCGTATTCGGAAAGTATCGGGATTTGCCGGGTTTGGTGTCTGTGGACAGAGTTTTCCAGCAAATTGACCGTGACTCTGGCAGTGATTCCGTAGTTGCGTCGAAGCGGCGGGAAGGTCGATGATGCGTCCGAGAACGACGAGAGAGCGGCCAGACCGACCTCCCCGGCTCGACCAGATCCTCGCCATGAACCGTGCGCTGGGGAAGCTGGCACGGACGATCGACTGGCGTTTTCTGGAAAGCCGGCTCGGTGCGGTCTATGATGATGATCCCGGCCGGCCGCCCTTGCCGAACCGGCTGATGGCCGGCTTGGCCATCCTTAAACGACATACAAGCTGTTGGACGAGGCGCTGGGTGGAAAGCCCCTATTTCCAGTTCTTCTGTGATGGGATGGACGGCCCCGGCGCCTTCGTGGCGCTGCATCAGTCGACCGTCAGGGGGATCAGTCATGTCCGCCATCGCAATCATTGGACTGGATATCGCAAAGAACGTGTTTCAGGTTCACGGCGCCGACGCCAATGGCGCTCCCGCGCTCAAGAGGCAGATCAGACGAGGCCACGTCCTGGCGCGTTCTTCGCTAGCCTTGCGTCGTGCCTGGTTGCGCTGGAGGCCTGTTTCACTGCTCATTTCTGGGCGAGGGAAATCGTCAAACACAGACACGAAGTCCGCATGATCCCGTCTCAGTACGTGAAGCCGGTCATCAAGCGGAACAAGACCGACAGTGCCCATGCCGAGGCAATCTGTGAAGCGGCCGGCCGACGATGCGCTTCGTCGCAGTCAAGAGTGTTCAACAGCAAAGCGCCCTGGTTCTGCATCGGGCGCGTGATCTTCTTGTACGGCAGCGCACCAAGTTGATTCAGGCTCTGCGCGACTATCTGAGAGAGTTCGGCCTCGTTGCTCCGAAAGAAGCATGGAACGTGATACGTGTCGAAGTCCCGTTCTCGGAAGTTCACGAGACGCGGGTCCCCGATCTTCTCAAGGAAGTGGTGACCGCGATGATCGCTCAGATCCGCGATCTCGACGGCAGGATCGCCCATCTCCACAATCGGCTGATAGCTTGGCATCGAGGTAATGAAGTTCGTCGTCGCCTCGCGACGATTCCGGACATCGGTACGGTCACCGCCTCTCTCATTTCTGCGTCAGTCAATGATGCTGCTCAGTTTCGATCTGGACGACACCTCGCAGCGTGGATTGGCCTTGCTCCTCGAGAGTTCTCGACCGGAGGGCGGCAGCAGCTCAGCGGGATCAGCAAAAGAGGCAACCCGCAGATGCGAAGCCTACTAATACTACAGTTGCATTTTTTTGAGATGCGCGCGTTTGGCGCCAGCTTGATGAGCGCGGCGCCAGGCTGACCAGGCGATGACGCGTGCTG
>NZ_JAUSVX010000024.1 GCF_030814995.1 Labrys wisconsinensis
CCTTGCGCGAGAACCTCGACGTCATGGACCGACTGGATCGGTCCATCCACGCGCACGCGACGAAGACCATGTTGGGCGTCGCCGGCCCGACGCTCTTTGCGGCACGTCCCGAGTTCGCGTGGATGGACGGGACGAGCCCGTCCATGACGGCGGCGGGTGGGGCGGCCGTCCTTGCGCGAGAACCTCGACGTCATGGACCGGCTTGATCGGTCCATCCACGCGCACGCGACGAAGACGATGTTGGGCGTCGCCGGCCCGACGCTCTTTGCGGCACGTCCCGAGTTCGCGTGGATGGACGGGACGAGCCCGTCCATGACGCCGCGGATGGAGCGCCCCGTTCCGCCCTGTTTCGCCAGCCAGGCGCTTGTCTCAGGAGGCCTTCCCCCTCACCCTGCCTTCGGCGGAAACTTCGTATCCGTCTGGCGGTAGCGGAAGGCGACGTCGGTCAGGCCGGCCGCGTCGGCCATGTCGGCGACCAGGATCTGCGCCGGCAGGATCTGCAGGACCGCGTCGGCGAGCGGGCTGCCGAAGGCGGGCACGGGGATGACGGCGAGGGTCCCGGCCGGCGCCACGTCGCCGCGGCCGGTGACCAGCACCGTCGGGCAGCCCAGCGCCGCCATGTCCTCGGCCAGCTTCACCTCGCGGCCGTTGCCGAAGACGATCAGGCCGGTGCGCGCATCGAGCGATTCCATCGGGCCGTGCAGCATGTAGAGCGTGTCGTGCGGCGCGGCGGGCACGCGCACCGCCTCGCGCAGCAGCAGCGAGGCCTCGCCGGCCGTGCCGAGCGCGGCGCCGGCGCCGACGCAGTCGATGGCGGTGCGGCCGGCGAGCAGGGCCGCCGCCGCGGCCGCCGGCTCACGCACCGCGGCGATGGTGCGCTCCACCGCCTCCGGCAGGGCGGCCCAGTCGGCCGCCGGGCCGGGCGCCGCCCGTTCGGCCAGAAGGCCGAACGCCTGCAGCGAGGCGGTGTAGCTCGTGGTGTTCGGCCCGCCGTCGGCGCCGCTCGCCATGGCGATCACCGCGCCCGCCGCCTCGGCCAGCGCGTTGCCGGCCTCGCGGCAGAGCGCGTAGCTCGGCACGCCCGGCCGCAGCCGCACCGCCTCCACGGTCTCGCGGCTGCGGCCCGAGGCGGAGAGGGCGAGGATGGCGTCGCCCGCATCGACCGCGGGATCGTAGAGGTCGGACGGGTGCACGGCGGTGGCGCGCCGGCCCCGCGCCCTGAGCCCGGCCGCGCCGGCGAGGGCGGCCTGATAGCTCGCGCCGATGCCGGTCACGGCGAGGCTGCCGGCGCGCAGCGGCGCGAGGTCGAGGCCGTCGAGCGCGGCGGCGACGGCCCTGCGGCTCGCCTCGAGGCTGGCGGGTTGCCACGCGATGCTGGCGCGATAGTCCATGGCAATCGGTCCTGTCGTGAAGAAGGGGCGGGGGTGACGTCCGGCGAGCGGCGCCCGCCGGACGGGTGGGACACGCTCAATCCAGCTTCATGTAGTCGGCGAAGCGGGCGGCATCGTTGATGGTGATGGTCTTCAGCATGTTGTCCTCCAGGCCCCATGCCTTGAACGCGGCCTGGTAGGTGCCGTCGGCGATCATCGCCGTGAGCGTGGCCTGGATGGCGTCGCGCAGCTGCGGCTTGTCCTTGCCGACGATCATCGCCTGGTAGCCGACGGCATATTGCTTGCCGCGGATCAGCTCCAGCTTGCTGCCGCCGGCGTCGTCGCCCTGGTGGGCGAGGGTGTAGGCGGTGACGCCGTAGGTATCCATCAGCACGTCGGCCCGGCCGCTGCGCACGGCGAGCACGGTCTGGTCGCCGGAGGGGAACTGCAGCACCTCCAGCGGCTTGTCCGCCGGGCACAGGCCCGCCTGCTTGTTGAGAAGCTCCAGCGGGATCGAGCCCTGGACCGCCGCGGCCTTCAATCCGCAGGCGTCGCTGATCTTCTCGACCTTGTGCGGGTTGCCGGCGGCGACGATGATGCCGGTGCCCTCATAGGTGTAGTCGATCTCGTCGACGATGGCCTCGCGCTTGACGAAGTCGCCGAAGGCCGAGATGCCCATGTCGAAGCGGTCGGCCTGCACGGCGGTGATGATGCTGGCGAACTGGGCCGGCGAGAACTGGAACTCGACGCCGAGCTTCCTGGCCATCTCCTTGACCAGGTCCTGCTCCAGCCCGATCAGCGTGGTGTTGTCGGCGTCGTAGAAGACGTAGGGCGCGTTGTGCGGGTCGGTGCCGACCCGGATGACGCCGGACTTCTGGATCGCCTCCGGCAGCTTGGCCCGCAGCGCCGGATCGGGCCCCTCGGCATGGGCGGCCGTGCCGGCCAGGAGGGCGGCGCCGGTCGCCAGGGCCGCCAGGGCCGCCAGGATGCGCGTGAGTGTCATGGTCTTCCCCTCTCGTTGCTCGTTTTCAGGGAGCGGGTGGTTCTTCCGGGACGGCGCTCCCCTCCGCCCCGGCTGTGGCATGGGCTCAGAGCACCCGCGCCAGGAAGGCGCGCAGGCGCTCGTGGCGCGGGTGCTCCAGCGTCTCGGCGGTCGGGCCCTCCTCGAGGATGCGGCCCTGGTCCATGAAGACGACGCGGTCGGCGGCCTCGCGGGCGAAGCCGAGCTCGTGGGTGACGACCACCATGGTCATGCCGGCGGCGGCGAGGCGCTTCATCACCGCCAGCACCTCGCCGACCAGCTCGGGGTCGAGGGCGGAGGTCGGCTCGTCGAACAGCATCAGGCTCGGCCGCATGGCCAGCGCCCGGGCGATGGCGACGCGCTGCTGCTGGCCGCCGGAGAGCTGGGCGGGGTAGGCGCTCGCCTTGCCGGCGAGGTCGACCATGTCGAGCAGCTCCAGCGCATAGGCGCGGGCCTCGGCGGCGGGCTCCCGGCGCACCAGCGTCGGCGCCGCCATGATGTTGCCGAGCACATCGAGATGCGGGAACAGGTTGAAGCGCTGGAACACCATGCCGATGTCGCGGCGTTGGCGCGCCAGCTCGGTGCGGCTGAGCTCGTGCAGCACGCCGGCGCCCTCGCGGTAGCCGACCAGGCGGCCGTCGACCGTGATCCGGCCGGCGCTCATCTTCTCCAGGTGGTTGATGCAGCGCAGGAAGGTCGATTTGCCGCTGCCCGAAGGGCCGAGGATGCAGGCGACCTGGCCGCGCTCGACCGTGAGGTCGATGCCGCGCAGCACCTCGGTGGCGCCGAAGGACTTGCGCACGCCGCGCGCTTCCAGCATCGGCGCGGTCATCGCCCGTCCTCCGGCACGGGCACGGAGCGGCGCAGGAAGCGGCCGAGCCCGGCGGGCGGCGGCTCGCCATGGCTGCGTCCCAGCCGGCGCTCGATGAAGTGCTGGCCGATCGAGGCGAGGGTGGTGAGCACGAGGTACCACAGGCTCGCCACGATCAGGAGCTCGATGATCAGGAAGTTGCGGGCATAGATGTTCTGCGCCCGGGTCAGCAGGTCCTGCGCCGCCACGACGGAGACCAGCGAGGTGGTCTTGAGCATCGAGATGGTCTGGTTGCCGATCGGCGGGATGACGACGCGCAGCGCCTGGGGCAGCACGACGTGGCGCAGCGTCTGCAGCGGCGTGAAGCCGAGGGCGGTGGCCGCCTCGGCCTGGCCGCGGTCGACCGCGTTGAGGCCGCCGCGCACGATCTCGGCCATGTAGGCGCTCTCGTTGAGGCTGAGGGCGAGCAGGGCGGCGGTGAAGGCCGAGATCAGCGCGTTCATCGACAGGTCGATCGGGCCGAGGACGATGCGCGGGATGAAGAGCTGGATGTTGAACCAGAAGATGATCTGCACCAGGAGCGGCGTCGCCCGGAAGAACCAGATGTAGAGCCGGCTGAGATTGACCAGCACGGCATTGTCGGACAGCCGCATCACCGCCAGCACCACGCCGCCGGCGGTGCCGATCAGCATGGCCAGCACGGTGAACACCAGGGTCAGCCGCACGCCGGCGAGGATGGTCGGGTCGAAGATGTAGCCGGGGATCACCGCCCAGCGCACGCCGCCGCCGGTGGCGATCAGCGCGAGGAAGCCGGCGAGGAAGAGCACCAGCAGCGTTGCGGCGAGGCTGCTGCCCCAGCGCCGGTGCGGCACGATGCGCATCGGCGCGGCCGGCGCCGCATGCAGGGTCGCCTCGGGTGCGGTGGCCAGGCCCGTCACGGCGCGCTCCCCGCCGCGGCCGGGCGCTGCGTCCCGGAGAGCCGCTCGGCCAGGACCACCGCGCCGAACACGGGCGGGCGCTGCAGGAGCTGCACCCGCGCCAGCGGGAAGGCGTGCGCCATCTCCTCGGCAAAGGCGGTCATCAGGATGGGTTGCGCCGCGATCACGCCGCCGCCGGCCACGACCTGGGCGATGCTGGCGCCGCGCCGGGCGATGCGCTCGACCAGCTCGGCCAGGAAGCGGCCGGCCTCGCGGATCACCCGGCCGGCGAGGGCGGAGCCCGCCTCGGCGGCGGCGAAGACGGCACGGGCATGGCTGCCGACCGCCGCGGCGTCGGCGATGGCGTTGAGGGTGCGCCCGATCTCGGTGACGTCGGCGATGCCGAGGCTGGCCAGCAGCGCGTCGTGCAGGGGGTCGCGCGGCTCGCCGCGGTCGACGGCCAGGCGCACCGCCCGGCCGGCCTCGCGCACCAGCGAGGGGGCGCTGCCCTCGTCGCCGAGGATCCAGCCCCAGCCGCCGGCGGTGAGCATGGTGCCGTCGTCGAGCCGGGCGACGGCGATCGAGCCGGTGCCGACCACCACGCCGACGCCGCCCTCCAGGCCCGCGGCCGGCGCCATCAGCTCGGCATCGTTGACCACCCGCACCGGCGCGGGCGTCAGCGGAGCCAGGGCCGCCTCGAAGGCTTGGCATTCGCCGGCGGTGTCGCAGCCATGGGCGCCGACCACCAGGGCCGCCGGCGCGAGCGGTGCCAGGCCGGCGACGAGGCCGAGCAGGCCGGCGGCATCGGCGACATTGCCGGCACGGCGCCAGTCGGCGGTCGGCACGGTGCGGTCGGCGAGCACCTGCCCGCGCCGGCTCAGCACCATCCGCGTCTTGGTGCCGCCGATATCGACGCCCGCCACCGCCGGCTCGCCGGCATCGGCGCCGATCACGGCCGGCCCATGCGCTCCTTCCGACACCGCATCGCTCCCCGCGCGGCACCCATGCGCCACTTAGTTAGGAAAGTTACCAAATAAATCCAGCAAGGCAAGAGCGACGCTGGGCAAGGGGTGCCCGCGAGGTCGGAGCAGGGATGGATGCGAGCGCCGCTTGGACGAAGTGGCGCGGGGAACCCCTCTCCCGGCTGGGAGAGGGGGTGCACACTTCTTATTGCCTGAAGCCGTTATTGGTGGACGACGCCCTCAGTTCGCGACCTCGAAGGGCTGCTGGAAGGTCGAGGCCTTGGCGCTGTTCACGTCGTGGATGGTGTATTTCACGATGTACTTGCCGGGCGGCGCTCCGGTCAGGTTCAGCGTCAGGGTCAGCATCAGCTCCTGGTTGCGGTAATGGCTCTCCTGGACGTAGCGCACGAAGCCCTCCTTGCCGCCGAGCACGTCGCCGGACGGGGAGGTGACCAGGAAATCGGCGAGGATGCCGAAGCTGTACGTGTCCGGCGCCGTCTCCTTCCAGAGATAGCCGACCGGCTCGACATAGGTGACCAGCGGCTCGCCCGGCTTGAACACGTTCGAGGAGCGCTCGACATAGGCGCCGTAGGCCGAGGGCCTGGCGGTGACGAAGATGGCGCGGCGCTGGGTCAGCGGCGTCTTCTCCCAGGCCTCGATCACCGCCTGCTGACGGGCCTCGACATCGGCCAGGGTCTGGGCCTGCGCCGGCCAGGCCGCCATCGTCAGGGCCGCCATCGCGAGCCATCGTTTCATCGTCAGCCTCCTCGGCAGGACTTGCCCGTCTTGCCCGGCCCATCGGGCGCCGGCGCGGCCAGTCTGGCCAGTCCGCCGGCAATTTCAAGGCGGCGGCCGGGCCGGGCGGGACGGCCGGGCCGAGGCTCAATTGACATAACTGTCTAAATGAATTTTGATGGTTATAGTCGATGTGCAGGGCTAACACCGCACGAGGAGAGGGCCATGACTGCATCCCATTCGCCGCGCCCCACCGTCGCCCGCATCTGGCGCGGCCGCACGGCGCCGGACAAGGCGGAGGACTATGGCCGCTACCTCCATGAGCACGGCATCGTGCCGCTGGCCAGGCGCGCGCTCGGGGTGCAGCTCCTGCGCGAAGACCGGCCCGAGGCCAGCGAGTTCGTCACCATCTCCTATTGGGAGAGCGTTGCGGCGATGTCGCGCTTCGCCGGCGACGATCCGCGCCGCATCCACCATCTCGAGCGCGACCCGGAATTCCTGCTGGAGCTGCCGCAGGAGGTGCAGATCCTGGGGATCGCCGTCATGCTCGAGGGCGAGGGGCGGTAGGCTCGAGAACCCCTCTCCCGGAGGGAGAGGGGTTCCAGCCTTTCCCTCACGCCGAGGCGCGCATCACCAGCCTTGCCTCCAGGCGCACCAGATCGGGCCGGGGTTCCCACGCATCCGCCTCGCCGGCCTCGATACGCTTCAGGAGGATGTCGACGCTGTTCTGAGCCAGGCGCTCGAAGTCCCTTCGCGCTGCAGTGATCGGCGGCTAACCCCCGCCCGCCGTCTCGCCGCGGGTGCCGAACACCAGGCCCTCGTCGATCGTGAGCAGGCGCTGGTGCAGCAGGCAGGCGGCGCCGACGGCGGGGCCGTCCGGGCCGAGGGGCGATAGCGCCAGGCTGGGGATCGGGTGGCCTGGCAGCAGGTGCCGGCGCAACGAGGCGGTCACGGCCGCCTCGGCCCGGGAAAAGAGCGGCGCCACCGCGCCGCCGAGCACGATCGCCCCGGGATTGAGCACGCTCACCAGCGTGGCGAGGCCGCGGCCGAGATAGTGCGACCAGTCGGCCAGGGTGGCGGCCGCGGCGGCCTCGCCGGCATCGAGCGCGGCGAGGAGCGCCTCGATCGTCTCCGCCGCCCCGCCATGGGCACGGTGCCGCGCCAGCACCGCGGCGCGGCCGACGAAGCTCTCCAGCGCGCCGGGCAGGGTGTCGGCCTCGGCAAAGCCGCCGTCGCCGACGAAGACATGGCCGATCTCGCCGGCATAGCCCTCCTGGCCGCGCAGCAGGCGGCCCTCGCTCACCAGGCCGCCGCCGACGCCGGCGTCGAGCACGACATAGAGCGCCTCGCGCGGCGCGGCGCGGCCGGCGCGGTAGAGCTCGGCGGCGGCGAAGGCATTGGCATCGTTCTCGGCCGCGATCGGCCCGAGCTCCGGCAGCCGCTCCGCGATCAGGCGCAGGATCGGCACATGGGCCCAGCGCAGGATCGGCGCGCGCAGCAGCGTGCCGTCGCGGTCCATCAGGCCGGGCACGGCGACGCCGAGGCCGCGCAGGGCGGCGGGGTCGGCAAGCGCCGCGACGACACCCCGGATCAGGGCGGCGAGGGCGTCGGCCACCGCCTCGGGCCCGGCGCCGGCGGGGTCGAAGGGCCGGGCAGCGCGGGCCACCACCCTCGCTTCGAGGTCGAGCGCCACCACGGTGCAGCGGCCGACGCCGATATCCGCGCCGAGGAAGACGGCGTGCCCCGGATTGAGCCGCACCTGCGTGCCCGGCCTCCCGGTCCGGCCGTCACGCTCCATCGGCTCGGCGGCCTCGGCCACGAAGCCCTCGCGCACCAGCCCGGCGACGATGCTGCTCGCGGTCGAGCGCGTCAGGCCGAGATCGCGCGCCAGCTCGGCCCGGCTCATCGGCCCCGCCCGGAACAGCGCCTCCAGCGTCCGGACCTCGTTGATGTGCCGCACGGCACGGGGCATCGACATGAAGGGCGCTCCGATCGGCGCGGCGGCGCGCCACGCGCGAGCTTAGGGCGGCGGCGGCGGGAAGGGAAACGGGCCATGGGGCCATGGCGAGGGGCCGGCGCCGGTGGGGTTTGCGGTCTGGATCGGCCCGTCATGGATCGAGGGCTGCGGTGAACGCTCCGTCTTCGACCCGCCACGGTCGCGCGGATGGGGATGCTATCGTGTGCGCGAGGGTACCCGCCCGAGGTGCCTGCGCCTCAGCCGGCTGGTTCCGCGCAGGGCAGCTTGACCGTGCATCGTCACTATGTTTGGTTTCAAACCAAACATAGTGACCTCAGTGAAATCGCCGCGACCCCGTCCCGTCTGCCTGGAGGAAGTCCGATGTCCCCGACCTGGATCGACGTGCTGCCGCGCGAGCGGCTGATCGGCGAGTTCTCGATGTGGTCGGCGGATCTGGTGCGCCTCGCCGACGACCTCGTCCGCATCGCCCCCCATGCCGACGTGCTGCACATCGACGTCGCCGACGGCCATTTCGCGCCGGCGCTGCTCTATTTCCCCGATCTGGTCGCGGCGGTGAAGCGGACCTCGGCCCTGCCGGTGCACGTGCATCTGATGGCGGCCGACGCCATCCTGCTGCCGCAGGTCGACCAGTTCGTCGAGGCGGGCAGCGACCTCGTCAGCGTCCACCTGGAGAACGCCAATGCCGGCGCGGCGCTGGACCGCCTCGAAGCCGCCGGCGTGCCGGCCGGCCTGGTGCTGCAGGTCGACACGCCCGTCGCCGCCGTCGCGCCCTATCTGCCGCGCCTCAGCTTCGTGACGCTGCTCGGCACCGCCATCGGCATCAAGGGCGTCGGGCTGGATGCGCGGGCCACAGCGAGGCTCACCGAGGCGAAGATGCTGATCGCGGCGAGCGGCGCAGGCCGGCGCATCGTCCTCGCCGCCGACGGCGGCATCCGCGAGCACACCGTGCCGCTGCTGCGCTCCGCCGGCGCCGAGACCGTGGTGCTCGGCTCGCTCGCCTTCGGCGCGCCGGACCTGTCGGCGCGGATGGCCTGGCTGCACGGGCTCTGACATGCCGCGCCTCGCCATCGGTCTCGATCTCGGCGGCACCCAGGTGCGCGCGGCGCTGGTCGATGAAGGCGGCTATATCCAGGCGCGCGCCGCCGTGGCCACGGCCGCCGCGGCCGGCCCGGAGATCGTCATCGACCAGTTGCACTGGGTGGCCGAGGCCGTCTCGACCGGCGTGCCCGCCGCGGATCTCGCCGGCATCGGCGTGGCGGCGCCGGGCCCGCTCGACACCGGGACCGGCACGGCCCTCGGGCTGCCGACCCTCGCCGGCTTCGTCGACCTGCCGCTGGCGCGGCTGCTGGCCGAGCGCTTCGACCGGCCGGTGCGGCTGGAGAACGACGGCATCGCCGCGGCCTTGGGCGAATGGCGCTTCGGCGCCGGCCGCGGCCATGCCAACCTGGTCTATGTCACCGTCAGCACCGGCATCGGCGGCGGCGTGGTCTCGGACGGCCGCCTGCTGCGGGGGCGCCGCGGCATGGCCGGCCATGTCGGCCACATGACCATCATGCGCGACGGCGCGCCGTGCTCCTGCGGCCATCGCGGCTGCTGGGAAGCCTATGGCGCCGGCCCGGCCTTCGCGCGCCGGGCCCGGGAGCAGGCGGCGCGCACGCCGGGGACGCAGCTCGCCGGACCGATCGATGCGCGGGCCGTGTTCGAGGCCGCCGCCGCGGGCGACGCCCTCGCCGCGGCGCTGGTCGCCGAGGAGGCCGACATCCTCGGCCTTGGCATTGCCGGCCTGCTGCACCTCTACAGCCCCGAGATCGTCATCGTCGGCGGCGGCGTGGCCCACGGCTTTCCCGCGCTGCACCCCGGCATTGCCGCCCGGATCCGCACCGCCGCCATGGCGCCGTTCCGCGACGTGCCGGTGGTCCGGGCGGCGCTCGGCGACAATGCCGGCCTGGTCGGGGCCGCGGCCCTGGCCTTCGAGGTGGTGGGCGATGAGATCAGAACCCCTCTCCCCCTGGGAGAGGGGCAGGGGTGAGGGTCTAGACGCAGGACAAGCAAGGTGCCAGCTTCGGCCGATGGCCACCGAACACCGGCAATTCGCAAGACATCTTCGAGCCCGTGCGACCAAAGCCGAAGATGTTCTTTGGCAGGCGGTCCGCGGCCGCCGCCTCGCTGGCTTGAAATTCAGGCGGCAAGTTCCGTTGCTTGCCTATACCGTGGATTTCCTATGCATCGAGAGGCGCTTGATCGTCGAGCTTGACGGCAGGCACCATGGGTGGAGCCGGGAATACGATGCGGAGCGAACGAGCGAGCTCGAAGCAAGAGGGTTCATCGTGTTGCGATTTCCGAACGCACTCGTGTTCGGAGATATCGACCTGGTTCGATCCCGCATTGCCGAGATGGCTGCTCTCGCGGCCGGTGTTTAGGAAGCGTTGGCGAACAAGTGAATCGAAGTAGCGCGGAGAACCCCTCTCCCCTTGGGAGAGGGGTAGGGGTGAGGGACTGAGCTTTACCGGAAAGGACAGAGCATTTTACCTGTCGTTGCTTGGACCTGTATTTTACTGGTGACGCGTTTAGTCCCTCACCCCTGCCCCTCTCCCAGGGGGAGAAGGGTTTCCTCGTCGGCGGCGGCTCTCACGCCGAGGCGCGCATCACCAGCTTCGCCTCCAGGCGCACCAGCTCGGGCCGCGGGTCCTGCGCATCCGCTTCGCCGGCCTCGATGCGCTTGAGGAGGATGTCGACGCTGGTCTGCGCCAGGCGCTCGAAGTCCTGTGCCACGGTGGTGAGGGGCGGGCAGCCGTAGCGGCTCAGCGGCTGGTCGTCATGGCCGGCGATGCGGATGTCGCAGCCGGGCTCGCGGCCGATGCGCAGGCCGCGCTGATAGGCCGCCGCCATCACCCCGACGGCGCAGCGGTCGTTGGCGCACAGGATGGTGCGGGTCGGAAAGCCCGGCCCGTCGATCACCCGCAGCGTCTCGGCGAAGGCGATGTCCTCGAAGCGCCAGTCGTTCTGCGGGCCGACGGTGATGATCTCGGGCTTGAGGCCGAGGCGCTGCATCGCCTTGACATAGGCGAGCTTACGCTCGCTGGCGTTGTGGTTGACCGCCGGCATGTCGAAATAGGTCGGCCGCTCGCCGGTGCGGCACAGATATTCCGTGATCAGCGGCACGCTCTGGAAATTGTCGGTGCCGACGAAGGGCGTGTCGTCGTCGAGGCGGGAATCGAGGAACACGATCGGGATGCGCGCCCTGAGGCTGCGCATCAGCGCCATGTCGGAATGGATGCCGAGCGGCGCGACGATGGCGCCGGCGATCTTCAGCGACAGCAGCGTCTCGATCGAGCGCGCCTCGAGCTGGGCGTCGCCGCGCGAGGACAGGACGATGGCCAGATACCCCTTGTCGACGCAGCGGATCTCGATGCGGCGCACGAGCTCGGAGAAGAACGTGTCGGCCGTGTCCGGCACGATGACGCCGATGATCCGGGGCCGGCGCTTGTTCAGGTTCACCGCGAACAGGTTCGGCCGATACTCGTATTTCGCCAGCGCCTGCTCGATCAGCGCACGGGTCGACTTGCGCACGCTGTTGGGGTCGTTGAAATATTTCGAGACCGTGGGCCGGGAAATGCCGCTCAGCGCCGAGAACTCGGCCATGTTCCTGATCTTGCGGTCGATCATGCGCGTCCTTTGCGCCCGCCGCCGCCCCCGCTCCCTCGGACGCCGCCAAGCCGTCGCTTAGCCGGCATATCGAAAGGCGCGACGTCGTCGGCAGGCGTATTCCCTCCAGCTCGAAGGCCGTTACCCTAGCATAGAATTTTGCGCGAGGAAATTTTCGAATTGGCGCGTGGCACATCGGTGGCGCCGGCCCTCAGCCGCCACGGCAAGGCGGCTGTCCATGGCAGGGCGGAGCGGCCGGCCGCTGCGGCGGCCGGGACCGGCATGACGGCCAGGGAACCGCAAAACTTGGCTCACGTCAAATATCGGATTGACCTATGTGCAGGCCACCACTAGGCTCCGATCAACACCGATTAAGAACGCGGGAGGGATTGCAGGAGGGGAGGATGTGCCGGCCTTGCGGCCGGCGCAGCGGCGCCGACGATCGGCGCCCCGGCGGCACGTCCGCCTTTTCCGAAGGTCCGACAGTTCCAATCCGATCGAACAAGGCGGCGCTCGCGCCGCCCGTCTCCGCGAGGCGCCCGGGCATCCGGGCCCGCCGCGGGATGGCAATGCCGGATCGGGGCCCGCCCGCGGCGATGGCCCCGCATCCGGCCGAAAGGCCCTGGCGCGGCGCCGCTGCGCCGGGGTGTGACGACAACCGTGCCACCGTCCCCGCCAGAGGGGCGGGGCGCGGTGCGCGTGGTCTTGCACTGCCGTTCAGCGAACAACAACAGGAAACGCCATGAAGACGATCATCTCAGCGCTGGCCGCTCTCGCCCTCGGGGCCGGCATTCTGGCCAGCCCGGCGGCCCGGGCGGAGGACAAGAAGTTCACCATCGCCCTCATTCCCGGCCTGACCACGGACGGCTTCTACATCACCATGCGCAAGGGCGCCGAGGCCGCGGCCAAGGCGGTCGGCGCCGATCTGGTGTTCCAGGGCGCGCCGGAGTTCAACCCGGTGCTGCAGGTGCCGGTGCTCGACGCCATCATCGCCCGCAAGCCGGACGCCATCCTGATCGCCCCCACCGACAAGGTGCAGCTGGTGCAGCCGCTGAAGAAGGCGGCCGATGCGGGCATCCCGGTCATCACCGTCGACACCTTCATCGGCACCGGCAAGTACCAGAGCGGCGCCGGCGACGCCGACTTCCCGCTCGCCTACATCGCCTCCGACAACGTGCTCGGCGGGCGCATCGCGGCCCGGGCCCTGGCCAAGGCCGTCGGCGAGAAGGGCAAGGTCTACGTCTCCAACGTCAAGCCCGGCGTCTCCACCACCGACCAGCGCGAGGAGGGCTTCAAGGACGAGATGAAGAACTATCCGAACATCCAGGTGCTGGAGACCCAGTACAACGACGACGACGCCAACAAGGCGGCGAGCCAGCTCCAGTCGGTGTTCGCCCGCAATCCCGACCTCGACGGCGTGTTCGGCGCCAACCTGTTCTCCGCCCTCGGCGCCGCCAACGGCGTGCAGCAGGCCGGCCAGTCCGGCAAGATCAAGGTCGTCGCCTTCGACGCGCCGCCCTCGATCGTCGACAACATCAAGACCGGCCTGGTCGACATCGCCATTGCCCAGCACCCGGCCGAGATCGGCTATTACGGCGTCATGTCGGCCTATGCCCACCTCACCGGCCAGTCGATCCCGGTGCTGATCGGCACCGGCTTCACCGTGATGGACAAGTCGAACGTCGACCAGCCCGAGGTGGCGCGGTTCATCTACAAGGACTGAGCCACCCGCGTTGCGCCTGACGCAGGCGGTCATCCCGTCGCAAGCGCAACACGATCAACCTGCCGCCGCCGGCCCGGCCCGGCGGCGCGTCCATGGTTCCGCACCCACGGAGTGGCGCATGTCCGCCCATACCTCGACGCAAGCGCATGCAGCCCCGGCGCTCTCTCCGGCGCGCCAGGTGCTCGCCCATGTCGCAGCCATGCAGGCGTGGCTGTTTCTGGTCATGCTGCTGATCTTCTTCGAGGTCTGGTCGCGCGTCGCCTACGGCCAGAGCTTCGTGTTCTCGAGCGCCAACGCCCAGTCCATCGCCATCTTCACCGTGGCGCCGCTGCTGCTGGCGCTCGGCTCCACCTTCGTCATCATTTCCGGCGGCATCGACCTCTCGGTCGGCTTCATCATGGGCCTGGCCGCGGTCGTCGCCGCGCATGTGACCAACTTTGCCGGCCAATCCCTGCCGCCCTTCGCCGCCATGCTGGTCGGCATCCTGGCGGGCCTGGTGATCGCGCTCGGGCCCGGCCTCGTCAACGGGCTGCTGATCGCCAAGCTCAAGGTCCCGCCCTTCATCGGCACGCTCGGCATGTACGGCGTCGCCAAGGGCGTCGCCTATCTCCTCGCCGGCGGCACCACGGTGCCCGTCAGCAACGCCTGGTTCGCCACGCTCGGCAACGGCCGGGTCTACGGCGTTCCCATCGTCGTCATCGTCGCCGTCCTGTTCGTCCTGGCGATGCACTACCTCCTGTCGCAGACGCGCTTCGGCCAGCACACCTATGCCATCGGCGCCAGCGAGCAGGCGGCGCTGCGGGCCGGCATCAATGTCGACCGGCACAAGCGCAGGCTCTACCTGCTCTCGGCCCTCTGCGCCGGCCTCGGCGGGGTGCTCTATGCCGCGCGCTTCACCGCCGGCGCGGCCCAGGCCGGCGAGCCGCTGCTGCTCGATTCCATCGCCGCCGTGGTCATCGGCGGCGCCAGCCTGTTCGGCGGCTCCGGCACCATCCTCGGCACGGTCGCCGGCGCGCTGGTCATCGCGGTGATCCAGTACGGCCTGGTCTTCATCAATGTCGAGCCGTTCTGGCAGTTCGTCGCCGTCGGCGTCGTCATCATCATCTCGGTGCTGGTCGACCAGACGCAGCGCAAGCTCGGGGGAGACCGGCAGTGACGACACCCAGCTCCTCCGAGCCCATCCTCGACGTCCGCTCGGTCTCCAAGCGCTTCGGCGGCGTGGAAGCCCTGAAGGGCGTGTCGATGGCGCTCCATCCCGGCGAGGTCGTGGCGCTGGCCGGCGACAACGGCGCCGGCAAGTCGACCCTGATCAAGACCATCTCCGGCGTGCATGCGGCCGACGGCGGCGAGATCCGCTTCGCCGGCGAGCCGGTGAGCTTCGCCACCCCGGAGGCGGCCCGCGCCCACGGCATCGAGACGATCTACCAGGACCTGGCGCTCGCCGACAATCTCTCCATCGGCGCCAACATCTTCCTCGGCCGCGAGCCGGTGAAGCGGCTGTTCGGCTTTCTGCCGGTGCTAGACCGGCCGATGATGGCGCAGGCGGCCAAGGAAACCATGGCGCGGCTCGATTTCCACGTCAGCCGGCTCGATGCGCCGGTCGGGCGCTTCTCCGGCGGCCAGCGCCAGGCGGTGGCGATCGGGCGGGCGATCTACTGGAACGCCCGCGTCCTGATCATGGACGAGCCGACCGCGGCGCTCGGCGTGCCGGAGCAGCGCAAGGTCGTATCGCTGATCAAGACGCTGAAGGCGCAGGGGCGCGGCATCATCTTCATCTCGCACAACCTGCAGGACATTTTCGCGGTGTCCGACCGCATCGTCGTGCTGCGCCGCGGCAGCCTGGCCGGCGAGCGGCGCATCGCCGACACCAGCCATGACGAGATCGTCAAGCTGATGGTGGGGGGATAGATCTGCGGCTCCGGGTGCACCGGCCTCACTCGACTTGATCTTGCCTTTCCGCCGGAAGATCGACGCGGCCCCGGCACCGCCGGCCGGGACCGCGGATGGCGATGGTCAGGTCGCGGCCTCGGCGGCGAAGAACGCCTCCGGACTCTCCACCTCGACCAGGCGCCGGTTCTCGATCAGCCAGAAGCGGTTGCCGACGGCCCTGACGAAGCTGCGGTCGTGCGAGACCAGCAGCGCCGTCGCTCCCTGCGCCTTCAGCTCGGCCTCGAGCGCCTCCTGGCCCTCGATGTCGAGGTGGTTGGTCGGCTCGTCCAGGAGGTAGAAGCTCGGGCGGGTCAGCCGCAGGACGAGCATGGCCAGCCGCGCCCGCTGTCCGCCCGAGAGCGTGGCGATGGCCCGGCCCTGCCGGTCGACGGCGATGCCGGCGCCCGCCAGCAGGGCGCGGGCGCGCTGGTCGCCGACCTCGAAGCGCCGGCAGACGAGGCCGTGCGGCGTCTCCTCGGCCCGGAGCTCCGACAAGGCCTGGTCGCTGTGGCCGAGCACCAGCGACGGCGTTGCCCGGACGGCCGCCGTCGCCGGTCCCGGCTCGGCCACCGCCTGGCGCACGAGGCTCACCAGGCGCGACTTGCCGGCGCCGTTGCGTCCCAGCAGCACGACGCGGTCGCCCAGGCCGATGGTGAGCCGGCCGGTGCGGAACAGCAGCGTGCCGTCCGGCGTCTCGACCCGCGCGTCGTCGAAGCCGACCAGGACCTTGGCATGGGTGTCGCGCCCGGCGAGGCGGATGGTGCCGGCCGACCGTTCCCGGTGGGCCGGCCGCGCCGCCTCCTCCAGCCGGTCCGCCCGCTGGCGCAACTGCCGGGTCTTCACCGTCAGGAGGTCGCTGCCGGAGTTGACGCCGATATTGTGGAGCTTGGCGGCCTGACGGCGCAATTGCTGCGCCGTCTTGAGGTCGCGCTGGTACTCGCGCGCCTGCGCCGCGTCGATCCCGGCGAGGGCCGCCTGCGCCCGGCCATAGGGGAGGGGGAAGGTCTCGGATGCCTGCGGACGCAGGAACAGCGTCCGGGCCGTGGTCGCGTCGAGAAAGGCGCGGTCATGGCTGGCGAGGACCACGGCGACGTCCCGCGGCAGGCCGTTCAGGAAGGCCTCGAGCCGCGCGAGCCTGGCGAGGTCGAGATGGTTGTTCGGCTCGTCGAGGAGCAGCAGGCCGGGATCGGTGACCCAGGCGCAGGCCAGCATGGCGAGGCGCTGCCAGCCGCCGCTCAGCGCCCGGAGCGGCCGCACGCGCAGGGGCTCGGGGATTTCCAGCGCGTCGAGCGCGACGTCGACCCGCCAGGTCTCGGCGGCGGCCTGCTCCGCCGGCAGCGCCCGGCGGACCGCGGCCTGGACGGTCAGGTCGTGCAAGGCGGGCGGGACGTCCTGCTCGACATGGGCGATGCGCAGCCCGCGCGCGCGGACGACCGTGCCGGCGGTCGGCTCGACGGCGCCGGCGATGCAGCGCAGCAGCGTCGACTTGCCCCGGCCGTTGGCGGCGACGAGGCCGAGGCGGTCACCGGCGGCGACGGTGAGGTCGAGGTCGGAAAAGAGCGGCTCGCTCAGCGTGACGCCGAGGGCCCTCAGGTGAATCAGTGCCATTGTGGTTCCCAGGTCTGCCCGAGCGGCCGCCAGCCCGCGCAGGGCGCGGCGGCTCCGACTCGGTGCGATATGACGAGATGCGCAGCACGCGAGCCCTCAGGCTCGAGGCCACGCGGTCATGACGGGCAGACCGGGAGGCGAAGGTCGACGACGAGCGTCCCTGGTCAGCCCTGCAAGGCGGCTTGCAGGGCGTGGACCGGGCCGCGCTGACGGTGGTGGCGAAAGAACGTGATCACGTGAGCCCTCCTTTCGTCCAGGGTTGGCACGGCGTCCTGCTTAGCCGTTCCCGAGGGCGGGCGCAATTCGGGCTCCGTCAGGCGATCGATAGGACGACGCCGCCGTCGGCCCGGACCGGCGCGCCGGTGATCGCCGAAGCCTCGCGCGAGCACAGGAACGCGACGACGTTGGCGATCTCCACCGGATCGATGAAGCGCTTCAGCAGCGAGGTGGGCCGGGCCCGCTCGAAGAAGCCCGTCTCGATCGCCGCCGGGGTGGTGCCCTGGTCGGCGGCCAGCTTGTCGACGAAGGCGCCGACGCCCTCCGAGAGGGTCGGGCCCGGCAGCACGGCATTGACCGTCACGCCCGTCCGCTCCAGCGCCTGGGCGAAGCCGCGCGCGACCGAGAGCAGCGCGGTCTTGCTCATGCCGTAATGGATCATCTCCGTCGGCACCTGCAGCGCGGATTCCGACGCCATGAACAGGATGCGGCCGAAGCCCTTCTCGCGCATTCCAGGGGCAAGGGCCCGGGTCAGGCGGATAGCGCTGAGGACGTTGACCTCGAAGGCCTTGCGCCAGTCCTCGTCGGGGATCTCGAAGGCGGGCTTGGGCTCGAACCAGGCGGCGTTGTTGACGAGGATGTCGACCGCGCCCGCCGCGGCCAGGATCGCCTCGGCCCCGGCGGCCGTCGCGACGTCGCCCGGGGCTGGATGGAACCGGCCGGCCGGGACCTTGGCCCGCAGCGCCTCCACGGCGGCGGCCACCCGGCCGGCGGTGCGGCCGTTGACCGCGACCTCGGCGCCGCTGGCGGCGAGGCGCTCGGCGACGGCGGCTCCGATGCCGGCGGTCGAGCCGGTGACGAGGGCGCGCAGGCCGGTCAGATCGATCTGCATGGCAAGGCCTCCTGTGGCGGTGCCCGAGCTTGGCCGATGGCGGCGTCCGCGTCGAGGCCGATATGGCGGGGCGGAGACGGGATTGAGCCGGCCGGGCCCGGCGGCTAAGCATGGTGCGACGGATCGGCCAGGGAGCTGCGGCCGGCTCGGCTGCGACAAAGCGGAGTCCTCCACCGCCGATGCGGATCCTCGCCCCTCTTCGCCACCCGCCCCTGGCCCTGGTCTGGTCGGGCCTGGCCTTCTCGGCTCTCGGCGACCAGCTCAACCTGGTGGCGCTCGGCTGGGTCGCGGTCGACGCCTTCGGTCCGGCCGCCGGCTATCTCTCGGCCGCCAAGGCGGCCATCGTGCTGCTCACCGCCGCGTTCGGCGGCAGCCTGGCGGACGGCTGGGACCGCCGCCGGACCATGGTCGGGGCGGACCTCTGCCGCTGCCTGGTGCTGGCGCTGTTCGTCCTGGCGTGGCTGGCCGAGGGCCGGCCGGACCCGTGGCTGCTGGGTGCCGCGGTGGTGGTGCTCGCCGCGGGCGAGGCCTTCTTCGAGCCGGCGCTGCAGACGGTCCTGCCGGCGCTGGTGGTCGAGCCCGGCCTGCTCGTCGCCGCCAACGGCCTCCTGGACGCCACCGACCGGCTGGCACGCCTGATCGGCCCCGGATTGATCGCGCTGGCGGGGGCAGGCCTGCCGCCGGTGCATGTCTTCACCCTCGACGCGGTGAGCTTCCTCACCTCCGCCGCCGCGGTCGCGTCCGTGCGGCTGCCGCGGATGCCGCGGGTCCGCACCGGCCTGGCCCCGGCCGGGAGCCTGGTGCGCGGCTTCCGGGCGGCCCGGCGCGAGCCGCTGCTCGGCTATCTCCTCGCCGCCGGCGGCCTGCTCAACGGGGTCTGGTACACCGTGTTCTTCCTGGCCGTGCCGCTCGCCATCGGCGGCTTCGGCGCGTCGGGCGCGGCAGGGCTCGGCCTCTACGGCCTGGTGTTCTCCTGCTACGGCTTCAGCAACCTCGCCGCCAACCTGATCGTCGGCAGCCGGCCGCTGCCGGCCCGGCCCGCCGGCCTGATCTTCTCCGGGGTGGCCATGACCGGCGCCGGGATCGGGCTCATGGCGCTCGCCTGCACGCCGCTGGTGCCGCCGCCCCTGCAGCGGCCCGCCTTCGCCGCCGCGGCGGCGGTCTCCGGCTTCGGCGGGCCGCTGAAGGACATCGCAGCCGCGGCGCTGCGCCAGATCCTCATTCCGGCCGCCGACATCGCGGCGGCGATGCGAGCCTCGCTGATCGTCAACGCGTCCGGCCTCCTCCTCGCCATGCTGGCGGCGCCGGCGGCCTGCGCCGGGCTCGGCGCCGCCGGCGTCATGCTGGCCGGCGCCGCCGCCTACGGCGCCGTCGCCCTGGCCGGCTGGATCCGTTTCGCCGGCATGCCGGCGCTGGCCGCGCCGCCGCCGGCACGGGGCGAGAGCTAGGCCGGGGACGACGTCTTCATCAGGACCAGGCCGGTCAGGATCAAGAGGGCGGCGATCACGCGGGCGGGGCTCAGCGCCTCGCCGAGCACGACGACGCCGACCACGAAGGCGCCGACGGCGCCGATGCCGGTCCAGACGGTGTAGGCGGTGCCGAGCGGCAGGCTGCGCATCGCCACCGCCAGCAGGCCGAAGCTGGCGATCATGGCGACGATGGTCAGGATGGTCGGCACCGGCCGGGTGAAGCCGTCCGACTGCTTCATCAGGAACGCCCAGACGATCTCCAGGACGCCGGCAACCAGCAATGCGATCCAGGCCATGCGCGGCCCTCCTCTCCAAGGGCCGGGCCGTCCCGGACATGCACCCGCGATGCTGGGGGAGGACGTGGCCTCGCGTCATCCGTGTAAGGCGCCAGGGCTGCCTCGGCAAGGGGGTGGCGACAAAACGCCTCCGTCCGCGAGCCTCCGCCCCGGGTCGTTGCGCAGGGCCAGACAGCGTGTTAAGCGAACAAGACGGAAACATTTCGAGGCGACGATGTGGCGGGCCCTGATGCGCAGCACCCCTTACCTGCCGGCCGGCCGGGCCATCATCATCCGGCCGCTGCTGCTGGCGGCGGCCGTCTGCGTCCTCGACACGCTGCTGCCGGGGATCCCGCGACTCCTCGGCGAGGGCGGCCTGGTCCGGACGCTGGTCGGCATCGTCGCGGTGCTCGCCGGTCTCGCCCTCGTGGCCCTCGTGGTCGCGGCGACCTTCGGCGGTCCGGGCCTCGATGCCGAGATCGCCGCCCGGCATGACCGCGAGCCACGGCCGGCCGGGACGACGCCGCGCATGGTGTTGACCGCCGTGCTCGCCTATGTCGCAGCGGCCTCGATCCTCGCCTGTGGCGTCTGCCTGCTGTGGATGCTGGTCGAGCCCAGCCTGGCCCTGTTGGCGCCATCGATCGGGTCGATTCCCTATGTCGAATATCAATATTGGCCGCTGCGGCTGGTCATGCTGGGGAGCATCACGCTACCGATCGCTGCGATGATGGTCGGCACGCTGCAGGCGATCTCCTGTCTCGCCCGGATCGGCGATTGAGCTGCGTCGCGACGATTGAAATTCGTTTCAGAAATATGTTACAAGCTCCGCGCCGCGAAGAGCCGGCGGATGCGGAGGGTGCCATGGCGGGGATGACGACGGCGGAGCGGCGCGGCTATCACCAGATCTGCGGGCGCGACGGCGCCATGATGGTGATCGCCTGCGACCAGCGTGGCGGCATGCGCACGCTGCTGGCATCCGATCCGGCCGAGCAGAAGGCGATCAGCGAGGCGACCCTCGGCGAGACCAAGGCCGACATCGTGCGCTATCTCGCCAACCACGCTTCCTGCGTGCTGCTTGATCCGGTCTGCGCCGTGCCCGGCGTGGTCGACCTGGGCGTGCTCGCCCGCGACGTCGCCCTGCTGATCGGCCTCGATGCCTCCGGCTGGGACACCGAGCCCGGCACCGGCTACCGCCTGTCCAAGCTGGTGCCCGGCATCGACGCCCGCCGCGTGCGCGCGCTCGGCGGCACCGGCGGCAAGATCATGGTCTATCTGCGCGCCGACCTGCCGGCGGCGAACGCGCGCAACATCGCGATCCTGCGCCAATGCATCGCCGACTTCGCCGCCGAGGACCTCCTCCTGGTGGTGGAGTTCCTGACCTACCAGGTCGAGGGCGAGAGCGCCGAGGCCTATGCCGCCAAGCTGTCCGAACTGATTCTGGGCGGCACCCGCATCTGCCTCGATCTCGGCGCCAAGGTGCTGAAGCTGCCCTATCCCGGCTCGGTCGAGGCCTGTGCCGGCGTGACGGCGATGGCCGGCGACGTGCCCTGGGCGGTGCTCTCGGCCGGCGTCGACCACGCGACCTTCATCGGCCAGATCGAGACCGCCATGGCCAACGGCGCCTCGGGCGTGATCGGCGGCCGGGCGCTGTGGAAGGACTGCATCTCGCTCGACCGCGCCGTGCAGCGCGAGCGCCTCACCAGCATCGCCCTGCCGCGGCTGCGCGAGATCCAGGCGATCCTGGCCCGCCACGGCGCCCGGCAGGCGGCCTGAACCGGGCGACCGCGGCGACAAAACCGGTTATGCTGGCGCCGGCGGCACGCTGCCGGTGCCCGCCGCAAAATCACCAGAATCCGCAGGAGTCCGGGCCGGCGCTCGGACATCCCGCTCAGGGTGGACCATGGCCTCGACGGCGATCGGCATCGACATCGGCGGCACCCATCTGCGGGCCGCGCGAGTCTCGGACGGCGGGGAGATCCTCGACCGCGTCGCGGAGCGGACGGTGCGCGACCCCGAGGCCGTGGTGGCGCGCATCCTCGACCTCATCCGCCGCCTCGACCGGCCCAGCGTCGCGGCGATCGGCATCGGCGTGCCCGGCCGGGTCGATGCCGGCCGCGGCACCGTGCTGTCGGGCGGCTATGTCGACCTGTCGCAGGTGCGCCTGGCCGAGCGGGTCGCGGCCGCCGCCGGCCGGCCGGTCGCCATCGACAATGACGGCACCATGGCGCTGGTGGCCGAGATCGCCGTCGGCGCGGCGCAGGGGCACGAGAGCGTCGCCCTGCTCACCATCGGCACCGGCATCGGCGGCGCCATCGCGGAGGGCGGCCGCATCCTGCGCGGCCGCAGGGCGGCCGGCCAGCTCGGCCATGTCACGATCGATGCGGGCGGCGAGCGCTGCGCGTGCGGACGGCTCGGCTGTGTCGAGACCGTGAGCTCGGGCACGGCGCTGGGCCGCCATGTCGCGGCCGCCGGCCTGCCCGCCGGCACCAGTGCCGACCGGCTGTTCGCGCTGGAGGCGGCGGGCGATCCGGCGGCGCGGCGGGCGCTGCTCGCCTGGGCGACGCCGCTGCGCGCGGCGATCGAATCGATCGTCGCCGTCGCCGACCCCGACCTGGTGCTGCTCGGCGGCGGCCTCGGCGCCGCAGCGCAGCGGGCGCTCGCCCTGGTGCCGGCGGCGGCCGACTGGTTTTGCTGCCCGGTCGAGGCGGCGGCGCTGGGCGACGATGCCGGCGTGATCGGCGCGGCGCTGTGCGGCCTGATGGACCGGGTCTGCGATCTTCATCCCGTGCGTGCCCCGTCGCCGCGCGAGGTGGCCTGAGCCATGAAGCGCGCGGTCCTGGTCAACGGCGTCCCCGCCAGCGGCAAGAGCACGGTGGCGGCCGGCGTCAGCGCGCGCACCGGCTGGCTGCGGCTGGCGCTCGATGCGGTCAAGGAACCCTTCTTCGACGAGCTCGGCCTCGGCGACCGCGAATTCAACCGCGCCCTCGGCCGGGCGAGCTACGCGGCGATCTGGTCGCTGGTGCGCGACGCGCCCGACGGCACCACCGTCGTGGTCGATGCCTGGTTCGGCTTCCAGCCGGCCGCGGTGCTGGAGGGCCATCTCGAACGCGCCGGGGTCGGGCAGACCGCGGAGATCTGGTGCCACGCGCCGCCGGCGCTGCTCGCCGAGCGCTACGCCGCCCGCCTCGGCGAGCGCCACCCCGGCCATCCCGGCGCCGCCTTCGTCCCCGAGCTGATCGCCCTCGCCGAACGCGCCCGACCCCTGCGCCGTGGCCCGATTCTGGAGGTCGACACGCGTGCTCCCGTGGACGTCGACACGGTGATGGCGTGGGTGCGGGGGATGTTCGGGGCGGAGTAGGCAATCGGCTCCGGCCTACGGCAGCTCCTCCAGATCCCGATGCACGTGCGCAGGATAGGTCGCGAGCCGCGTCAGCACCTCGGGCAGCGTGATCGGGGCGTAGTCCGTGCAGTCGACGCCGACGTCCATCTGCTGGGCGGTGGGCTGGAAGCGGCCGTGGACGTGGCCGTGCAGATTGATCGAGCCGTGATGGCTGTCGCGCCAGACGGCGAAGGGATAGTGGCACAGCACGATCAGCCGCCGTCCGCCCTCCGGCACGTCGACGGCGAGCTCGGCATAGGACTGCACCGAGGCCCAGGCCGCGGCGCCGCGGGTGTTGCTGTGGTCATGGTTGCCGACGATGAGGTGCTTGACGCCGGGAAGGCCGTCGAGCATCGCCCGTATCCGGGCGTTCCATTTCCAGGTGACGTCGCCGAGATGGTAGACCACGTCGTCGTCGGTGATCCGTTCGCGCCAGTTGCGGACCAGCACGTCGTCCATCTCGTCCGCGGAGGCGAAGGGCCGGCGCGAGAAGGGAATGATCCTGGCGTGCTGGAAATGGGTGTCGCTGGTGAAGAAGATCATGCTGGCGCCGTCCGGGATTCGCTGAGGTAAGGCAGCATAGCGGCGGCGGGCGGCCTGCAGAACGGGGGAGGCACGCGAATCCGCGGCCGCTCACGCCGGCGTCACGGTGCTACACGATGGCGTTATCCCGGCCCGCCCGGCGGTGATCGCCGCCGCCGCTCCTGTATGATGCAGCGGTCCGGCCGAGGCGGCCGTCGCCAGCATCATCCCCGTCAAATCCCTGAGGAGGTCTGCCCATGGTCGCCCTCGTCGTCAACGCTACCCGCCACGAGCTCGACGTCGAGCCGGAGACGCCGCTGCTCTGGGTGCTCCGGGACGAGCTCGGGCTCACCGGCACCAAATATGGCTGCGGCATCGCCCAGTGCGGCGCCTGCACGGTGCATGTCAACGGGGAGGCGATGCGCTCCTGCTCGGTGCAGGTGGGCGATGCCGACGGGGCGGAGATCACCACCATCGAGGGCCTGTCGCACGGGGCCGCCCATCCCGTGCAGCAGGCCTGGCTGGCCGAGGACGTGCCGCAATGCGGCTATTGCCAGTCGGGCCAGATCATGGCCGCGGTCGCCTTCCTGCGCGATCACCCGAGCCCGACCGACGCCGATATCGACGAAGGCCTGACCAATATCTGTCGTTGCGGCACCTATCCGCGCATCCGCGCCGCCGTGCACCGCGCCGCCGCGCTGATCAAGGGGTGAGCGCCATGACCGTGCAACCGCTCGACCTCAGCCGCCGCCGCTTCCTCGCCGTCTCGCTCAGCGCCGCCGGCGGCCTCGCCCTCGGCTTCTCGCTTCCCGGGCCGGCCGATGCCATTCCCGCCGCGCCGCGCCCTTGGGAAGAGAGCCCCGGCCGCGAGATCAATGCCTGGATCCTGATCGAGCCCGACGACACCGTGGTGCTGCGCGTCGCCCAGTCGGAGATGGGCGAGGGCATCTTCACCGCCCTGCCGATGATCCTGGCCGAGGAGCTCGCCTGCGACTGGCGCAAGGTCAAGGCCGAATATGCCTCGGCCAGCCGCAACCTCAGGGACAACAACGTCTACAAGCGCATGGGCACGGGCGGCTCCGGCGCGGTGCGACGCTCGCGCGAGTTCCTGCAGCAGGCCGGCGCCAGTGCCCGCGCCCGGCTGGTGCAGGCCGCGGCCGAGCGCTGGGGCGTGGCGCCCGAGGCCTGCCAGGCGCGCGACGGGCAGGTGCTGCACGCATCGAGCGGCCGCAGCCTGCGCTATGGCGAGCTCGCCGCCGACGCCGCCAGGCTGACGCTGGCCAAGGAGCCGGCGATCAAGACGCCCGACCAGTACACGCTGATGGGCAAGCCGCTGGCCCGGCTCGACACGCCGGCCAAGCTCGACGGCACCGCCATCTTCGGCATCGATATCCGCCTGCCCGGCATGCTCTATGCCGCCGTCGTCACCTGTCCCGTGTTCGGCGGCACGGTGAAGTCCTACGACGCCAAGGCGGTGACGAGCCGGCGCGGCGTCAAGGCGGTGGTGCCGGTGCCGGGCGGCCTCGCCGTGGTCGCCGACCGGTTCTGGCGCGCCAAGGAGGCGGCCGCCGCCTTGCCGGTGACCTGGGACGAAGGCCCGGCGGCGGCGACCGACAGCAAGGCCTTCGCGGCGGAATATCGCGCCGCCCTGGACGGGCCGGCAGTCACCGCCCGCAAGGACGGCGACGTCGCGGGCGGCCTCGCCGGCGGCAAGCGGGTGGAGGCGCTCTACGAGGTGCCGCACCTCGCCCATGCGCCGATGGAGCCGCTCAACTGCACCGCGCATGTGCAGGACGGCAAGGTCGAGGTCTGGCTCGGCACGCAGAATCCGGACGCGGCGCTGCAGCTCGCCGCCAAGACGGCGGGCGTGCCGCCGGAACAGGTGGAGGTGCACAATTGCTTCCTCGGCGGCGGCTTCGGCCGGCGCGCCGTCAATGACGAGCTGGCGCAGGCCGTGCTGGTTGCCAAGGCGGTGGGCCAGCCGGTGAAGCTGCTCTGGACGCGCGAGGAGGACATGCGCCACGACCGCTACCGGCCGCAGGCGGCGATCCGCTTCCAGGCGGCGCTGGCAGCGGATGGCAGCATCGCCGCCCTGCATGCGCGCACTGCGGTCGGCTCGATCCAGCGCTCGCTGGGCTGGGGCAAGGTCGAGAGCGGCGTCGAGCCCTCGGCGGTGGAAGGGCTGGTCAACGCGCCCTATCGCGCCGCGGCCGTTCAGGTCGACTGCATCCTCAAGAACACGCATGTGCCCGTGATGTTCTGGCGCTCGGTCGGCAGCTCGCAGAACGCCTTCGCCATGGAGAGCTTCATCGACGAGCTCGCCCGTGCGGCGGGCGAGGATTCCTACCGCTTCCGCCGCAAGCTGCTCGCCGATCGGCCGGACTTCATCGCCGTGCTCGACACGCTGGCCGAGAAGGGCGACTGGGGCAAGCCGATGCCGGCGGGGAGCGGGCGTGGCATCGCCATCCACGAGGCCTTCGGCACCATCGTCGGCGAGGTGGTGGAGGTGGCGGTCAGCGACAAGGGCGAGGTCAAGGTCACGCGCGTGGTCGCAGCGGTCGATTGCGGCCACGTGGTCAACCCGCTGACCGTCGCCATGCAGATCGAAAGCGCGGTGGTCTACGGCCTGTCGGCGGCGCTGTTCGGCGCTATCACCATCGAGAAGGGCGCGGTGGTCGAAGGCAATTTCGACGCCTATCCCGTGGCGCGCCTCGCCGACACGCCGCCGATCGAGACGCATCTGGTGCTGAGCGGCGGCACGAAATGGGGCGGCATCGGCGAGCCCGGCACGCCGCCGATCGCCCCGGCGCTCTGCAACGCCATCTTCGCCGCCACCGGCAAGCGGATCCGGAACCTGCCGATCCGGGACACCGACCTGGCGAACGGGCGGACGTGAGGGATGCCGGAAGCGCACTGACGCTGCCAACGGGAGAAGGAAGGGCCGCGGGTGGGGATGCGGTCAGCCCGGGCCTGAGCCTGGCCGGACACGGCCCCGGTCCCAGCGCATCGCAGCCTCCCGGAACAGGGCTTCGGCGGCCTCGCGGGCCTCGTCCGTGGGGGGCGACGCCTTTCCCTCGAACAGTGGGCGCGCCTGCTCGAACTCGCCGTCGATGAAGCCGGCGATGGCCGGCGGCAGCGGCTCGGTTCCGAGCTCCCGCGTCACGGCCTTGCGGACCAGGAGGTCGTCCACCAGGACGGTGACGGCCTCCGGCGGATCGCATTCGGCCATCAGCGTCGGGAAATGCATCGGCGCCACGGCCTGGTCGGGATGCAGGCGCAGCCAGCGCAGCGTCGCGGCGGGGCGAAGCGCGTAGAAGATCTTCTTCTGCGCCACCGCCTTGCCGTCGCCGAAATGGGCGTGGCGCTGGCGCTCGCCCAGATGCAGGTAGTGCCGGCCGATCAGGTCGCGGTCGGCGAAGCGTGCGGCGAAGGCGAGAAGGGCGTCGCGCAGCCCGGCATCGCCGCGGTAGACGATCGGCGAGCGCAGCCATTCGATGATCACGGCATTGCCCTTGAGCAGCAGCTTCAGCGCCTTGCCGAGGTCCCAGCCGTTGACATCGAGCTCATCCTCGAGCGGAAGCTCGATCACATCCCGGCGCGACCAGGGCGAGAGATAGTGCGCGACCGGTCGGACGAAGACGAAGCGGCAGTCATAGTCGCTGTCCGGGGAGGGGAAGCCCCAGGCCCGGCTGCCGCTTTCGATCGCCAGGAGGATGGTGGCCCCGTGCTCGGCCTCGATCCCCGCCAGCGCCGCGTCGATGGCGTCGACGACGTCGGCTGAGAAATCGGAGGGCAGGGCTCGCAGCGTCATGGCGTCGTCGTCCGGTGGCGGTCGGGCACGCAGCATGCCCCAGCGGCATTCGGCCTTCCACCCCGGAGCGAGCGCTCAGCGCGGCGGCAGCATCCGGGCCAGCACCTCGTCCTTCAGGACGAAGCGGTGCCAGAGCACGGCGGCGAGGTGCAGGCCGAGCACGACATAGATGGCGGTGGCGCCCCAGCCGTGGACGAAGCGGCCGAGCTCGGCCAGGGCTGGGTCCTTCGGCAGCAGGTTCGGCCATTGGAACAGGCCGAACCAGGGCAGGGACCGTCCGCCGGCGGCAGAGAAGACGTAGCCGCTGAGCGGCATCAGCAGCATCAGCGCATAGAGCGCGAGGTGGCCGGCCCCTGCGGCGAGATGGGTCAGGCGGCCGAGCGGCTTGACGTAGGCCGGCGCGCCGACGGCGAGGCGCCAGAGGACGCGGACCACCACCAGGGTCAGCGCGGTGAGGCCGAGCGACTTGTGGATCTCCAGGAGCGCCTGCCGTTCCGGCGTGCCCGGCACCAGCCAGGAGCAATAGAGGCCGATGCCGATCGCCGTGAAGATGATCAGCGCCATCAGCCAGTGCAGGCTGCGCTGCAGGCGGTCGTAGCGGGTGGCGGTGGCCGGCGGGGCGGCGGCGTCGGAAAGCGTCGTCATCACTTCTGCATGCCCGATTGTGCGGTGCACAAGAGGGGCTGGCGGTTTCCGGCGGATTTGAGGCATCGGCGCGCCGGCTCCGAGGCCGATAAAGGCTTGGCTGTGGACGCTCCCGGTTCTCACACAGAGTTGATTGCTGCATTGCGGTAGGGAAACCGGCCGGCGCTGCCGCCGGGCCGGCCGCGGCTTCCCGCTGTCGCCCGGCTCTGCTAGCGTCCGGTCGGGCGTCACGGGGGGCACGGCGATGCGAGGCTGCGCGATGTCTCTTCCATGTCTGCTGCTGGCCGGTCCGGTGCTGCTGGCCGGTGCTCTTTCGGCCGGGCCGGCTGCCGCGGCAACGCTGCCGGAGGCGATCGCCGCGCCGGGCGAGGTGCCGGTCCTGACTCTGCATGCCGAGGGCGCGCAGATCTACCAATGCAAGGCGGACGCTGCCGGCAAGCCTGCCTGGACGTTCCGCGAGCCGATCGCGACGCTGATCGCGGACGGCAAGACCGTGGGCCGCCACTATGCCGGGCCGAGCTGGGCGCTCGACGAGGGCAGCGCCGTCACCGGCAAGGTCGCCGGCAGCGCGCCCGGTGCCACGGCGCAGGACATTCCCTGGCTCAAGCTCGCGGTCGCGGCCCATCACGGCAGCGGCGCCCTGGCCGATGTCGTCACCGTGCAGCGCATCGACACGAGCGGCGGCAAGCTCGACGGCGCCTGCGACCAGCCCGGCATCTACCGCAGCGTGCCGTATTCGGCGACCTACGTGTTCCTGCGCAAGGGCTGACCCGAGCGTTTCAGGGGCTCCCTTCGCCATGGCCCTCCAGCGCCAGGGCGACCAGCCAGCGGCGGACGGTGCGCTCCTCCGTCGCGGTCAGGCCGGCGGCGAGGCTCTCCTCCAGCACGGTCACCCGCTCGCGGCAGCGCGCCAGCAGGGCCGCGCCGGCTTGGGTGACGTCGAGGTGCTGGATGCGGCCGTGCACGGCGTGCGGGCGTCGCGCCAGGGCGCCGGCGCGCTCGAGGTTGGCGACGATCACGCTCACGGTCTGCGGCGTCAGCAGCGCCAGGCGGGCGAGGTCGGCGTTGGAGAGGCCGGGATAGGCCGCCAGCATGGTCAGCACCGCGAATTGCGGCGGCGTGACGCCGAGGTCGGCGAGGGCCCGCTCCATGCGCAGCCGCGTGGCCGCGCTCGCCTGGCGCAGGAGATAGGCGAGGTGGCCTTCCTCGCCGCGCTTGCCCTGGCCGAGCGGCGGGACGGTGGGCTGGGTCTTGCGCATGATATCAGAACTCTGATATGTTGTTCGTGCTCTGATATTAGCGCAGCAGCCCGAAAGGAGCCAGCCATGTCCTCGCACCAGCCCATCGACTATGCGCAGTTCGAGCGGACCGCGCCCGCGGCGGTGGCGGCGCTGCGCGCGCTCGGCAAGGCGGTCGACGAGTCCGGGCTCGACAAGGGCCTGACGGAGCTTCTCAAGGTCCGCGCCTCGCAGCTCAACGGCTGCGCCTTCTGCCTGCAGTTCCATCTCAACACGGCCCGCCGCCTCGGCGTCGCGGCGGAAAAGCTCGACCTCGTCGCGGTCTGGCGCGAGGCCGGCATCTTCTCCGAGCGCGAGCGGGCGGCGCTCGGCTGGACCGAGGTGCTGACCCTCTCGCCGGGCAGCGGCCTCGAGCCGCAGCGCCAGGCGCTCGCGGCCACGTTCAGCGAGACGGAGATCGCCTTCCTCACCGTCTCGATCGGCACCATCAACGCCTGGAACCGCATCGCCGGCCCGCTCGGCTTCGCCCCGCCGATCCCGCGCCGGGCCGAGGGGAGCGAGGCGGCATGACCGCGCCGGCGATCCGCCGGCTGGAGAGCGAGGCCGAGGTGGCGGCCTTCTTCCCGGTGATCCGGCAACTGCGCCCGCACCTCGCCTCGCCGGCCGAATGGATCGAGCGCTGGCGCCGCCAGGCGGCAGAGGGTTACCGCCTCGCCGGCATCGGCGATGGTGACCGCCTCGCGGGCATCGCCGATGCCGGCGATGGCGACAGGCCGCTGGCGCTGGCGGGCTACCGCACCTGCGAGAACCTGGTGCACGGCCGCTTCCTCTATGTCGACGACCTCGTCACCGACGAGGCGGCGCGTGGCGGCGGCCATGGCGCGCGACTGATGGCCTGGCTGAAGGCGGAGGGGCAGGCGCTCGGCTGTGCCAGGCTGGTGCTCGATACTCCGCTGGCCAACGTGCTTGGGCACCGCTTCTACTATCGGCAGGGCCTGCTCGGCGCGGCGCTGCGCTTCGGCGCGCCGCTCGGCTGATGGCGAGCCTGCTGCACATCAGCGTCAGCCCGCGCGCGGCCTCGCACAGCCGGCGGATCGGTCGCGAGCTGGCGGCGCGGCTCTGCGCCGCCCGCGGGCTCGATCGGGTCGTGCGCGACCTCGGCGCCGATCCGCCGCCGCTGCCGGACGAGCGCTTCGTCGAGGCGAGCCTGATGCCGGAGGAGCGGCGCGGGCCGGACGAGGTCGCGGCGCTGGTGCTTTCGGAGACCTATATCGGCGAGCTCGAGGCGGCCGCCGTCGTGGTGATCGACACGCCGATGCACAATTTCACCGTGCCGGCGGCGCTCAAGGCCTGGATCGACCACGTCGTGCGGCCGCGCCGCACGTTTCGCAGCACGCCGGCCGGCAAGGTCGGCCTGCTCGCCGACCGGCCGGTCAGGGTGGTCGCGGCCTGCGGCGGCCCCTTCTCCGGCACGCCGGCGGCGCAGCGCGACTTCCTTACGCCATACATCTCCTACACGCTGGCGGCGATCGGCCTCGCCGATGTCGAGGTGCTGTTGCTGGAGAGCCTCGCCCGCGGCGCCGAGAGCGTCGAGCGGGCCGAGACGGGAGCGCGGGCCTGGATCGAGCGCCAGGGGTGAAGGGGCGGCGTCCGAAATCGTCACCGGAATGTCGTCGTGCCGTAGCGAACCGGGCACGACGGCCGCTCGCTGCATGCGACGCGCGTTCTTTGCGAGCGACGAGAAAGGCTACGAGGTCGGCAGCCCGTAGAACGTGGCCAGCACCTGGTTGTATGTCAGGCTCAAGGCGCCTCCCGGCGAGCCGTAGCCATTTGCGATGTAGGACCAGGTGAAACCTTTCGCCGTCAGGAAAGTGCGAGCCGACGTCACGTAGTCGATCGCGATTTCCTGGCCCGGTCCACCAATGACGAGTTCGAGGCAAATCTTTGAAGCCGATACGCCCACCAGAATGTCGAGCTGGCCCTGCAGCCATGTCGCCTGGGGATCGGGATCCCCGCCCGTGATCGGCGGCGTGGCGCTCGTCGTGATGTTCACGAAGTCGAGCCCGCTTGCCCCCATGACGGTTGCGGCATTGCTCGCCGTCAGTCCGAGATGCGATCCGGAGGCAAGGAGGGGATCGGTCAGCGCTCCGATCAGAAATCCCTTTCCATGCGCGGCTGCGGACAAAAGCATCGCCGTCACGGTGAAGAGATCGGTCCCGTCGGTGGCGGAATAATTTCCACGGTCGTCATCCATCTCGCAATCGAGGGCGAAGCCTCTCCTGGTCGAGCCGAGATCGGAGAGCCTGCCCTGGCCGAGGATGACCATGTCACTGCTGACCTTGAAGCTTCCGGAAACGGCATTGCCGGGAAAGAACGTGTCGGCGTGGGCCGCTGCCCAAGCGCGATGGAAAACCGCGGGATTGGCTGGGTTGACCGTGCTTCCCGTATCGATGCTCACATCCTGGGTCAGGTCGGTGCCGCTCCGGCCGGCCCAGCCGGTGGTATCGTAGCCGAAGGCATCCGCGGCATCGAGCCAGCCGAGATTTCCGGGATTTGAGCCGAGATAGCCATATTGGTGAAGCAGGGCGGCGATGGCCGCGCCGTCGGCGTCGCCGCGCGCCGCATAGCCGGCGCTCCACATCTGCTTGACGAGGGTGGAGCCGATTGCCGTCCGATACGTGCTGAATTGCGTGCGGCAGTTGTATCCCGCGGTGTTCTTGATGATCCCCATCGTATCGTTGGGATTCTTGGCCCAGGCAGTTTTATCGCCGGGATTGAGCCCCAGCCCGCGGTCCCCCCACAACAGCTCCCATATTCCGATCTTCGTCTGGGTCGACGATGCCGCCGGCCCCCATGGCCGGGTTACCGCATCGGTCAGGGGGAAATTAGGATAGTCGGTCGTCCCGACGACGCTGTCGGACGACGGCGGGGCTGCAAGGCGGAGGATTCGGAAGGGTGGCGCGGCCGGCGTGACGCTGTTGATCGTCGTGTTGGTGAAGCAATTGGGCGGAGACGGCGGGGTCGGGGTCGGCGGCTCGACATAGACACCCAGAACGCGCAACATCTGATCGCAGGCGTCCGACAGACTGCCCACTTGGGGCGTGGTGAGCGATGCGCCGACGAAACCGAAGGCCAGCGTGTTGGCGCTATAGGTGCCGCTCGCGCCGAGACGCAGGAAGAACAGGTTCCCGGTCGGTGCCGCGACGGCGTCGGTGAGCCAGGATTTCGTGGTGGCGCCGGTGGTCCATAGGCCGCCGGCGCTGCTGGTCCGGATGTTGCAGTTCAGGCCATAGCCCGTCCCCGCCGACACGACGATCTGGGTGGTCTCATTGTTCCAGACGCTGGAGCTGGCGACCGAACGCACGAGGTTGATGCCGGTCTGATTGACGGGAGTGCCCCCGCCCCGCGCGCCGACATCGCCAGAGATCCCAGGGACGATGTACTGCGCGTAGACGCCGACCGTGTTGTCGGTGAGGACGTTGGCCCCGACCATCGCTCCGAGCGTGGCGCCGGTGTCGAGATAGCCGGTCGAACCGTCGCCCGTGATGCCATTGGGCGAGAGGGATACGGTGCCATGCACAGTCAGGTTGAAGGCGTTGCTTTTGACGTTCTGCTGCGCGGCCTGCATCGTCGGTGCGAAGAAAAAGTAGACCGCCGTGAGTTTCTGCCACCAGCCACCCGCCGGGGTCGTCGTATCCTTTCCGGTAAGGATGAAATCATTGGCGGCGAGCAGGAAGTCCATGCCCGGCTTGACGGTGCATCGTGCGACCCATGCGTTCAGATCGCTGTCGAGGCCGTAGAGATACTGGAAATCGCGAATGGCTCTCATGTCACGTGACCGTCGTGAAGCCGGCCAGGTTCCACACGGCGGCTGCGCCGCCGGAATTGTGCATGACGATCAGGCTGCCGCGGGCATTCTGGCCGGCGCTGCTGTTATGGCCCGTCAACACGCATTCCAGCGTGGCTCCGGCTGCCGCGGAAAACACGATCGTTCCGGCATTGTCCTGAACCCACCCGACCTCGGTCCCGGGGACCGCCGCGGCACTGAGAGTCCAGGTCGTGGTGGTCGCGCTCGACGAATACAGAACAAGGCCGTCGTGGATCGTGTCGATCGTCGCGTTGCCGGGAATTTCCGTCGGGGCGAGTGGCTGCACGAGTTGTCCCCCTATTGAGGTGGCAAACTTCTAAAGTTGAAACCAATCTTTCCGAATACGGCCGCACAAGTGAAGCGGCGACGGTGCGCTCTCATATATACTATCGCGGTATTAGGGAAACGCAACGTCTTTGAGTCGGACTTCGCGGCCACGTCGTCAGCTTCGCGGCGGCTGTTGCGATCTGGTGGATGGGGCGGCTGCGGAAGCGGTTCGAGCCGGGGCGTCGCGGAGCGATCGTCGATCGCAACCCCGATGACGCCATCGGAAGCATGGCCGGACGGCGAAAATTCCCTCGCTTCGTGGAGAGGGCTTTTGGCGTTGCGCCCCTGGTGCTCTCGTCCAGCCTCTCACCTCGCGCCCATTCCGGTGGTGCGGGAGACGTCCCCGATACCGCCGGGCTCGGCCGGCGCCGCTCGGCCATAGCCGAGGGCGAAGAGCACGACCAGCGCGGTCAGCGCGGTGATCGCGGTCAGGATGAGGAGCAGCGCGACGAAGGCGGCGTCGTAGCTCGCCGTCAGGGCATCGCGGCCGAGGCCGGGCAGGACGGCGGCCGCGCCGGCGAGGTCGCCGGTGACGAGCCGCTGCGCCGCTTCGGCCGTCGCCGGACCGGCGGGCAGGCGTGCCGCGGTCAGGCCCGAGAGCACCGCGCCGACCACGGCGAGTGCCACGCCTTCGCCGGCGACGCGGATGGTGTTGAAGATGCCGGTCGCCATGCCGGCGCGCTCCTTCGGCACCACGCTGACCGCCAGCCCGTCCATCAGGCCCCAGGGCAGGCCGATGCCGGCGCCGATCGTCAGCATCGGCGGGACAAGGGCAGCGGCCGTGCTGGCGGGCACGTGGGCGAGCCAGTACAGGCCGGCGGCGGCGAGGCCGAGCCCGGCGCCCGCGATCAGCGCCGGCGAGACCCAGCGCGTCAGCAGCCCGGCGATCAGCGGCAGGACGAGGAGCGGGGCGGAGAGGGCGATCATCAGCTGCCCGGCAGCGACCTCGCCCATGCCCTCGACGCCGATGAAGCGCAGCGGCAGCAGCACCAGCAGCACCACGAAGGCGTAGGCCGGTGCCGCCGCCAGGAGCTGGACGCCGACGAAGCGGGGATAGCGGAACAGGCTCAGGTCCAGCATGGGGCGCGCGACGCGCCGCTCGACGGCGACGAAGGCGGCGAGCAGCAGAGCGGCGCCGGCCAGCGCGCCGATGACCAGCGCATCGCCCCAGCCGCGCTCCGGCGCCTGCAGCACGCCTGTCGTGAAGAGGGTGAGCGCCAGCGTGAAGCTGGCGGCGCCGGGCCAGTCCAGCCCCGACGCCGCGGGATCGCGGGATTCGCCGAGGCATCGGGCACCGATCGCGAAGGCGGCGAGGGCGAGGAGGACGACGAGGAGGAAGATGCTGCGCCAGCCGAAGGCGTCGATCATCAGGCCGGCGGCGATCGGCCCGAAGGCGAGGCCGACGCCGAAGCTGGTGCCGATGAAGCTGAAGGCGCGGATGCGTGCCGGCCCGTCGAAGGTCTGCGCCAGCGCGGCCATGCCGCCGGAGAGGGCCGCCGCGGCCGCCAGGCCCTGGGCGGCGCGCAGGAGGTCGAAGGCGAGGATGCCGGGTGCGAAGGTGAGGCCCAGCGAGGCCGCGGCGAAGACCGCGGTGCCGGCGAGGAAGACGCGCTTGCGGCCATGGGTGTCGGCGAGGGCGCCGGCCGCCATCAGGCTGGAGCCGAAGGCGAGCATGAAGGCGTTGGTCACCCAGTTCAGCGCCACCGGGTTGCCGCCGAGGGCGCGGCCGATTGCCGGCAGCGCCACCGCCGCCCCGGTGAAGGTGAGGGGCATGGCCATGGCCGCCAGGCACACGGCGACCAGCACGAGCGCCTTTTCGGCCGGGCGCGGGCCATTGGTCGGATCCGTCATGAAAAGTCCGTCGGGGTGTGAGGGCAGGCCGGACCGCCATGGTCGGCGCCGGCATGTCGCGCGGCCTTGCCGGCCGTCGCGTCTGCTGTAGAGATAGATGTGCCGCAATCATGCGGAAACGGCGCTAATATTCCGCACATACCGGAACAACGCGCTCGAATGAGGCCCGGCATGGACCATCTCGGCGGGTTGATCGCCTTCGTGCGCACGGCCGATCTCGGCAGCTTCGTCGCCGCTGGCCGGGTGCTCGGCCTCTCCGCTTCGGCGGTCGGCAAGGCGGTGGCCAGGTTGGAGCAGGAGCTCGGCGTGCGGCTGCTGCAGCGCTCGACCCGCAGCCTGCGCCTGACCGAGGAGGGGCGTGCGTTCCACGAGCGCTGCCGGCAGGTGCTCGACGACCTCGATGACGCCCGGGCCATGCTCGCCCGGGTGCGGCAGGTCCCGCGCGGCCGGCTGCGGGTCAGCATGCCGATCGTCAGCTATCACTTCCTCACGCCGGTGCTGCCCGAGTTCCTGGCCCGCTATCCCGAGGTCGAGCTCGACCTCGATTTCAACGACCGCGTCGTCGACCTGATCGAGGAGGGCGTCGACGTCGCGATCCGCAGCGGCGACCTGCCGGATTCGCGGCTGATGGCGCGGGCGCTGCGGCCCTTCCAGCTGCTGCTCTGCGCCGCGCCCGCCTATCTCGCACGGCACGGCGTGCCGCATGTCCCGCGCGATCTCGACCGGCACCTCGGCATACGCTTCCGCTTTCCCAACAGCGGCCGGCTGCAGGACTGGCCGCTGACCCCTTCGCCCGGCGAGCCGGAGCACGCCGGGCGCACCGTGCTCACCTGCAACAACATGGAGGCCCTGCACGGGGCGGTGACGGCCGGGCTCGGCATCGGCTGCATGCCGGACTTCCTGGCGCGCCGCTCGCTGGCATCGGGAGCGCTCGTCACCGTGCTCTCCGACCATATCGACGGGCCGGGGCAATTCCGCCTGCTCTGGCCCTCGAACCGGCATCTCTCGCCCAAGGTGCGGGTGTTCGTCGACTTCCTCAGCGAGCGGCTGTTCGCCGCCTGCTGCGACGCCCTGCCCGGGACGGCAAAACCGACGGTGCCTTAGCGTGGGATTAACGATGTTTTGCGATGCGTCGACACGCTCCCGCCGCTCCCTCCCGGAATCATCGCATGCGTCTTTCCATCAAGGTTCTGCTGACGTCCCTGTTCGGGGCGATGGTCGTCGTCTGCGCCGGTCAGGGCGGCTACGGCATCGTCAATCTCCGTGCGATCGAGGCCGACGTGGCTGATATCGCCACCAACTCGCTGCCGTCCGTGGATGGAGCCAACCGCATCAACAATGCGGCGGGCGACTATCGCCTGCTGCAATATCAGCTGGTGACGTCCGCCACGACGGAGGACGCCGTGCGCATGCTGGCGGACAAGGCGGCCGAGCTGGCGCAAGCGCGCAAGGACTACGAGCCGCTGATCTCCTCGCCCGAGGAAAAGGCGCTCTACGACCGGTTCCTGCGCGCCTGGGCCCGCTATGAGACCGGCAGCCGGAAGATGCAGGGCCTGATCGAGGCCGGCATGCGGGACGACGCACTCGCGCTGCTCGGCGGCGCCGAGATGGCCAAGGCCTACAGCGAGGCCAGCGACGCGCTCGACAAGGACGTGGCGCTGAACCGGAAGGGAGCCGAAGCGTCGTCCTCCGCGACCCTGGCCGCCATGGAGAGCATGCTGGCGGCGACCTACGTCGCCCTCGCCCTCGCGGTCGGCGTAGGCGTCCTCGCCATGCTGTTCAGCCATTTGCGGGTGGCGCGCCCGATCGTCGGCATGACCGCGTTCATGCGCCGCCTTGCCGATGGCGACACGGCCGAGGACGTGCCGTCGCAGGGGCGGCGTGACGAGATCGGCGCCATGGCCGGCGCCGTGCAGGTGTTCAAGGACAACCTGATCCGCAACGCGGCGCTGGAGGCGGAGGCGGCGCAGGCCCGGCTCGACGGCGAGGCGCAGCGCAAGGCGATGATGCAGCGCCTGGCCGGGGACTTCGAGGGCGCGGTCGGCGGCATCGTCGAGATGGTATCCTCGGCCGCCACCGAGATGCAGGCCACCGCCCAGCAGCTCACGGCCGTGGCGCAGGAGACCTCGGCGCAGGCGACCTCCGTGTCCGGAGCCGCCGAGGAGGCGGGCACCAACGTCGCCTCGGTGGCGAGCTCGGCCGAGGAGCTCGGCGCCTCGGTGGGCGAGATCGGCCGCCAGGTCGAGCGCTCCTCGCAGCAGGCGCGCGAGGCGGTGACCACGGCGGAGCAGACGGCCGCCATCGTCCACGAGCTCAGCGAGGCGGCGGCGCGCATCGACGGCATCGTCGAGATGATCTCCGGCATCGCCGGCCAGACCAACCTGCTCGCCCTCAACGCCACCATCGAGGCGGCGCGGGCCGGCGAGGCCGGCCGCGGCTTCGCCGTGGTGGCGGCCGAGGTCAAGTCGCTGGCCGAGCAGACGGCACGGGCCACCGCCGAGATCGGCCAGCAGATCGCCGGCATCCAGTCCACCACCGAGCGCTCGGTCAAGGCCATCGCCAGCATCACCGGTACGATCCGCGGCATGAACGAGACCTCCGCCGCCATCGCCTCGGCGGTGGAGGAGCAGGGCGCCGCCACCCGCGAGATCATCCAGGCCGTCACCCAGGCCGCCATCGGCACCGGCGAGGTCACGGCCAACATCACCGGCGTCGCCCGCGCCGCGGAGGAGACCGGCTCCGGCGCCACCCAGGTGCTCGTCGCCGCCTCCGAGCTCGCCCGCCAGTCCGAGACCCTGCGCAGCGAGGTCGCGACCTTCCTGCAGACGGTGCGGGCGGCCTGACGAGGCGGCGCCGCGTTCGGGCATCGAGGCGTCAGCCTCCTTGCCCGTTCATGGCAAGGCATTCGGATCGACCGATGCCGAGCGGGTGACACTCAGGCACCGTACGGGCTTGGCCAAGCATCGGTGAGCCGGGCTCATCGGTGATCGGTACAAAAGCCGAGTTGCTGGATGACCCATAGAGTGGTACATGGCCTCAAGATTGGAGCTGCGGGATGATCCTCGGGTTTCGGGACCAGTGGTTGCGGGCCTTCTTCGTGGAGGACATCCACTCCCGCAACATCCCGGCCGATCTCGAAGGCCGATTGTTCCGCAAGCTCCAGATGATCGACGATGCGGCAACCGATCAGGATCTGCGGGTGCCGCCCAGCAATCATTTCGAGAAGCTGCGCGGCAGTCTCGACGGTTTCCATTCGATCCGCGTCAACAGGCAATGGCGGCTGATCTTCCGATGGGACGGGAGCCGGGGCGAGGCGGCGGATCTCTATCTCGACGACCACGGCTATCGGTGAGGTGACGAGATGCTGATGACCAAGCGCAAGCCGGCGACGGTCGGCGAAATCCTCACCGAGGAGTTCATGCAACCCCTCGGCCTGACGCAGGCTGCATTGGCCGAGGCAATGGGCGTGCAGCGCAAGCATGTGAACGAGTTGTGCAACGATCGCCGCACCGTGACGGCGGCGACGGCGCTGATCCTGGCACGGGTGTTCGGCAACAGCCCGGATTTCTGGCTCAACGTGCAGCGGCGCAGCGACCTCTGGATGGTGATGAACACCCCGGACGAGCGAGCCCGTGTCGAGCGGGCAAAGCCTCTTCCGACGGCGGCGTGATGGAGCGACGGCAGCGCGTCGCTACAGCCAGGTGCCGAACGGCGCGATCGTGAGGCCGGCGGCGGCGAGGCGGTCGCGGATGCGCCTGGCCATGCCGACGGCACCAGGCGTGTCGCCATGGACGCAGACCGTGTCGATCGACACCGGCATGCGCCGGCCGCCGGCGGTGACGATCTCGTTGGCCTCGACCATGCGCAGGACCCGTTCGGCCGCCGCGTCGGCGTCATGGATGACGGCGCCGTCGAGCTTGCGCGAGACGAGGTTGCCGTTGTCGGCATAGGCGCGGTCGGCATAGACCTCGCGCGCCAGGCGCAGGCCGACGGCCTCGGCGGCGCGCTCGGTCGCCAGGCCCGGCATGACGATGAAGATCAGGCCGGGGTCGACGGCCTTGATGGCGCGGGCCACCGCCAGGGCGAGGTCGTCGTCCTCCGCCGCCATGTTGCCGAGCGAGCCGTGGGTCTTGACGTGCTGCAGGCTGGTCCCGGCGGCCTGCGCCAGGGCCTGCAGGGCGCCGATCTGGTAGATCACGTGCTTCTCGATGTCGGCCGGCCGCTCGCCGAGGATCGGCCGGCGGCCGAAGCCCCAGAGGTCGAGGAAGCTCGGATGCGCGCCGACGGCGACGCCGTTGCGGCCGGCGCGCTCGATGGTCTCGGCCATGACCAGCGGGTCGCCGGCATGGAAGCCGCAGGCGACATTGGCCGAGGTGACGATCTCCAGCATCGCCTCGTCATTGCCGAGGGTGTAGACGCCGAAGCTCTCGCCGAGGTCGCTGTTGAGGTCGATGCGGGTCATGGGTGGGCTCCGGTGCGGAAGGTGATGGCGTGAGCAACTTCAAGCGCGACGCCAGCAATCCCCCCCTTGTGGGGAGGGGCTAGGGGTGGGGGTCCATCAAAATAGGGCGCCACATGCATCACAGGGCGCTCTTGGCAAGCCGCCCCGCTTCGTTCTGCACGACCCCCACCCTTTATCCCTCCCCACAAGGGGGAGGGAAGACACAGGCGTCGCGCAAGGCTTGCAAGGTTGCGTCTCGCATTGCCGGCAGACCCGTCCATCACCCCACCCTCTCGCCCGGATCGGTGGCCGAGACCACGCCGCTGATCAGGTTGAGGCCGAGCAGGGCCTCCGGCGACAGCGCGCCGGCCGCGGCCACGGGCCGGACCGCGGCGACCATCGCCTCCACCGCGTCGCGATGGCTTGCGGCGATCCCCTCGGCCTCGGCGGCCGAGACGCTGGTGAAGCGCACCGTCTCGCCCGGCCGGCGCTGGGCCAGGCGGAACAGGTCGGGCCCGATCACCGTGGCGATCTTGGGATAGCCGCCGGTGGTCTGGCGGTCGGCGAGCAGCACGATCGGCCGGCCATGGCCAGGCACCTGGATGCTGCCGTTCATGATGCCGTCGGAGACGATGTTGAAGCCCGCGCGATGTTCGATCGCCGCGCCGTCGAGCTGGCAGCCCATGCGGTCGGCCTTGGTCGAGACGGTGTAGGCGGCCGACAGGAAGGTGGCAATCCCCGCCGCGGTGAAGGCGTCGTCCTGGGGGCCGAGCAGCACCCGGATCGGGCCGGCGGGGTCGGGAATGCCGGCCGCGTCGAGTTGGAGCGGCGGGCCTTCGGGCACGCCGCCTCGCAGCGCCAGCCGGTCGCCCGCCCGCAGCGCCCGGCCCTCCAGCCCGCCGATGCCCGAGCGGGTGTGGGTGGAGAGGCTGCCGAGCACCGGCGCCAGGGCGAAGCCGCCGGCGACGCCGAGATAGGCGCGCAGGCCCTGGCGTGCCGCGCCGAGCTTGACCCGGTCGCCGTGCGCAAGGTCGTGCGCCCGCCCCGTCGCCGCCGGCTCGCCGTTGACGGTCAGCGGCATCGGCGCGCCGGCGACTGCGATGCGGCAGCGTCCGGCCTCGACGGTGAAGGCGAGGCCGGCCATGGTCATCTCGATCGCGGCGGTGCCGGCGGGATTGCCGAGCAGGGCGTTGACTGCGGCCAGCGCCACCGCGTCCATGGCGCCGGAGGCGGAGATGCCGAAACGCTGATAGCCGAAGCGGCCGCTGTCCTGCAGCGTGGAGAAGGGGCCTCCGTCGGTGATGGCGAGGTGGTCAGCCATCGGCATCCTCCCGCACCGCGACGGGCTCGCCGGCCTCGGCGGCGGCCAGCATCTCCCGATATGCGGCCGCATCCACCGGCTCGAAGCGGATGGCGTCTCCAACTTCGAACAGGAAGGGGCTCTCCCGCCCGGGATCGTAGGAGCGCACCGGCGTCTGGCCGATGAGGTGCCAGCCGCTCGGGATCTCCAGGGGCGGGGACACCGCCGCCTGCCTGCCGCCGATCGAGATGCTGCGCGGCGGCGTCTTCAGCCGCGGATCGGTGCGCCGGCTGGTGTGGATGCGCTCGGGCAGGCCGCCGAGATAGGCGAAGCCCGGCGCGAAGCCGATCATGTAGATGCGGTACTCCGCGCCGGCATGCAGCGCCACCACCTCGTCCGGCGTCAGGCCGTGCAGGCCGGCGACGTGCTCCAGGTCGACACCGCACTCGCCGCCATAGCAAACCGGCACGCGCCAGCGCGAGCGCGACCGTCCGGCGCCGCGCGGGGCCGGGCGCAATGCCAGGATCTCGCGCACCAGCTGTTCGCGCGGCAGCACCAGCGGGTCGAACAGCACCAGGAGGGAGCGATAGGTCGGCACGGTCTCGGTGACGCCGGGGAGGCCGCGCGCGGCCAGCGCGGCGTCGAGCGCCATCACCCGCTCGTTCAGCGCAGCGTCGATCTCGTCGCCGAACTCGGCCACCAGCCCGCCGTCGCCGGCGTCTAGGAAGCGGGGCGCGGCGAGCCCTGATCCGTCCATCCCATGCCTCTCCTGCGGGCCCATCCTATCGCCGCATCGGGCGAAAACGAGAGCGGCCGCCGGTGGCGGCGCTCGCTCGTCTTGCCTCGATACCGCTCCGGCCGGCGGAAGGCGCGGCCAAATTTCAGGCAGGCCGCGCCTAAAAATTCCACTTGCATTCCGTTGGTATACCACCATGCTGGGGCTGTCGATCCCCGGCGGTCACCAATCCGAGGCGGTTCATCCGATGACCTTCGATGCCGAGCGCGAGCTCGTCCTGCCGGCCGGCCACGGCCGGGCCATCCGCGTCGCCGCGGGCACGCTGGTGCGCCTCACCAATCCCTGGGGCACCCAGGCCGTGGACTCCTGGGCCTTCAACGCCCACGACCTCGGCGAATTCCTGTCGATGGACCATCTGCGCTCGGTCAACAGCGTCGCCTATGTCGACAAAGGCGTGAAGCTGGTCAGCAACCAGCGCCGGCCGCTGCTCACCATTCTGGAGGACACCTCCGCCGGGCGGCACGACACGCTGCTCTGCCCTTGCAACGCGGCGATCTACCGCGAGCTCGGCCATGAGGGCTATCACCGCAGCTGCAGCGACAACCTGCACGAGGCGCTGGCGGCGCTCGGCATCCGCGTGCCGTTCACGCCCGCCGCCTTGAACCTGTTCATGAGCGTGCGGGTCGAGAGCGACGGGACGCTGACGCGGCTCCTGCCGGCCTCCAGGCCCGGCGCCTCGATCCTGCTGCGCGCCGAGCTCGACCTCGTCATCGCCTTCTCGTCCTGTCCGCAGGACATCACCACCATCAACGGCGCCGACCGCACCCCGCGCGACTGCGTCATCCGGATCGGCGAGCCCGCGCCGGCGGCAGCGGCGGCATGAGCGCCGCGGCCGGCGCCGGCGCGCCCCTCCTGCGCATTCGCGACCTGACCAAGAGCTTCGGCGGCCATGAGGTGCTGAAGGGCATCTCGCTCGACGTCCATGCCGGGGAAGTGGTGTCGGTCATCGGTGCCAGCGGCTCGGGCAAGAGCACGTTCCTGCGCTGCGTCAACGTCATGGAGATGCCGGACGCCGGCCTCCTCGATTTCGAGGACGTCTCTTTCGACTTCCGGGCCGGCTCGCGCACGTGCCCAACCGAGAAGCAGCTGCGGGCGCTGCGGGCACGGATCGGCATGGTGTTCCAGAGCTACAACCTCTGGCCGCACAAGACCGTGCTGGAGAACGTCATCGAGGCGCCGATCCGCGTCAAGGGCCTGCCGCGCGCCGAGGCGATCGACAGGGCCGAGGCGCTGCTCGCCCGCATCGGCCTGGCCGAGAAGCGCCATGCCTATCCCGGGCGGCTCTCGGGCGGCCAGCAGCAGCGCGTCGCCATCGTCCGGGCGCTCGCCATGCAGCCCCGCCTGATGCTGTTCGACGAGGTCACGTCCGCCCTCGACCCCGAGCTGGTCGGCGAGGTGCTGGCGCTGATGGCCTCGCTCGCCGCCGAAGGCATGACCATGCTGCTCGTCACCCACGAGATCGGCTTCGCGCGCGAGGTCTCGACTCGGACGATCTTCTTCGACGGTGGCCGCGTCGCCGAGGACGGGCCGCCGCGCGAGGTGCTGCGCAATCCGTCGAGCGAGCGGCTGCGCCAGTTCCTGAAGCGCGTCCTGCACGAGCATGTCGCACAGGACGTCGCCGCGGGAGGGCTGCCGTCATGACCTTCTCCGAGTGGCTCGACTTCTTCCTGCCCTATGTCCCCGGCTTCCTCTACGCCTCCTGGCTGGTGCTGGCCCTGACCGTGCTGGTGATCGTGCTGAGCTGGGCGTGCGGCCTCGTCGCCGCGCTCGCCAAGGCATCGCCGATCCGCGTCTTCCGCTACGCCGCGGCCTTCTACATCTGGTTCATCCGCGGCACCCCGGCGCTGATCCAGATCTTCATCATCTATTTCGGCCTGCCGCAGCTCGGGCTCGGCCTCTCGCCGTTCGTCGCCGGCGTTATCGCGCTCGGCGTCAACAGCGGCGCCTATGTCGCGGAGATCATCCGCTCGGGCCTGTCGGCGATCCCGAAGGGGCAGACGGAATCCTCGCTCGCCCTCGGCATGAGCCGCCAGGAGACCATGCAGCGGATCATCCTGCCGCAGGTGGTGCGCATCATCCTGCCCTCGATCACCAACGAGGCGATCTCGACGCTGAAGAACACCTCGCTCCTGTCGACGATCACCGTGGTCGAGCTGACGCTCTACGCCCAGACGATCATCGCCACCACCTTCCGGCCCTTCGAGTTCTACATCGCCACCGCGGTGATCTACCTCGTCCTCACCACGCTCCTGTCGCAGCTCTCCGCCTGGCTGGAGCGCCGCAACGCCCGCTACGTCTGATCCCAAAGGAGGAGCTCATGAGCGTCCTGCCGATCGACAGCCTCGAAACCCCGCGCTTCTGCGGCGTGCCGACCTTCATGCGCCTGCCGCAGGCGACCAGCCTCGCCGGGCTCGATGCCGCCATCATCGGCCTGCCCTCCGATTCCGGCTCGCCCTTCCGCACCGGCGCCCGCTTCGGCCCGAACGCCATGCGGGCGATGTCGGTGATGCTGCGGCCGATCAACCCCTATCGCGGCGGCATCAATATCTTCGAGCGCCTCAGCATGGCCGACGCGGGCGACGCCGCCGTGGTGCCGGGCTACCAGGAGGAGAGCCTCGAACGCCTCGAAGCCTCGATGCGCGCCCTGGTCGATGCCGGGGTGACGCCCTTCGCCATGGGCGGCGACCATTCGGTGACGCTGGCGGGGCTGCGCGCCGTCGCCCGCCGCCACGGCCCGCTGGCGCTGATCCAGTTCGATTCGCATAGCGACACCTGGGATAAATATTTCGCCGGCAAAAAATACAGCGCCGGCACGCCGTTCCGCCGGGCGGTCGAGGAGGCCGTCGTCTCGCCGGCCCATTCGATCCAGGTCGGCCTGCGCGGCTCGCTGTTCACGCCGACCGACATCAGCCAATCGATCGAGCTCGGCTACGACGTGGTCACGACGGACGAGATGTTCGCCATGGGGCTGCCGGCCCTGGCGACACGCATCGCTGCGCGCGTCGCCGGCCGGCCCGCCTTCGTCACGTTCGATCTCGATTTCGTCGACCCCGCGGCGGCGCCGGGCGTGCAGACGCCCGAGGCCGGGGGGCCGAGCGCGCGCGAGACACTCGACCTGATCCGCCGGCTGAAGGGAATCGATATCGTCGGCTGCGACGTGGTCGAGCTCAACCCGCTGTTCGACAACGCCTCGCAGATCAGCGCGCTCCTGGCCGCCACGATCATGGCCGAGCTGATCGCGCTCAAGGCCGAGGCGGCCCGCAAGGACTGACCAGACAGAGGCCGGCCGCACCGGCCCTGAACCGACTGCCACCAAGAAGGGGAACCATCATGCGCCTGAAACTTCTGCCCATGCTCGCCGCCGCCCTGCTCGGCACCTTCGCCGCATCCGCGGCCACTGCCCAGGAGCTGGAGCTGGTCCAGCCCGGCAAGCTCCTCGTCGCCACCGAGGGCACCTATCCGCCCTTCAGCATGCGGGCGCCGGACGGCTCCCTCGACGGGCTGGAGATCCGCGTCAGCAAGGAGGTCGCCAAGCGCCTCGGCCTCGAATACACGCCGGTCGTCATCAAATGGGAATCGCTGCTGGTCGGGCTCGCTGCCGGCCAGTACGACTATGCCAGCGCCGCCATGGACATCACGGCCGAGCGCCAGAAGCAGGTGACCTTCGCCGATGGCTGGCTCGAATCCGGCGGCCGCGTGGTCACCAAGACCGGCTCCGAGATCAAGCAGGCGTCCGACATCAAGGGCCGCACCGTCGGCGTGCTGGTGGCCTCGAGCTGGCTGAAGCTCGCCGAGGAGCGCGGCGCCACGGTGAAGGCCTACAAGGCCGAGGCCGACGCGCTGCAGGATCTCGTCAACGGCAATGTCGACGGCGTCATCACCGATTCCATCGCCGCCGCCTATGCCATCAAGGCCTCGAAGCTGCCGCTGACCCTGACCGACGACTATGTCAGCCACATCCAGAAGGGCTTCCCGTTCAAGAAGGGCAAGCCCAACCTGGTGAAGGCGGTGAACAAGGCGCTCGCCGACATGATCGCCGACGGCACCTATGCCAAGCTGACCACCGAGCTGGTCGGCTATTCCCCGGCGCCGAAGGACCCGATCCGCAGCCAGTTCTGACCCCGGCGGCCGGTGCGTCTGGTGCGCCGGCCGCGTTCCCGCCCGCCGGGCGGCCTGACCCGAGAGCCCCGTGCCGCGATGACGACCCAGCCCCCGTCCCTGGCGCCCCTCTACGACGAGCGGGAGCGGAGCCTCAGCCAGATGGCCTATGACCAGCTGCTCGACCAGCTGATCCGGCGGGATATTCCCGCCGGCTCGGTGTTGCAGGAGCGCCGGCTCGCCGATCTCCTCGGCATCTCGCGCACGCCGGTGCGCGAAGCGCTGAACCGGCTGGAGAGCGAGGGCTTCGTGGCGCGCAAGCCCGGCCGGGTGCTGGTGGTGCGCGAATTCTCCACCCGCGAGCTGATCGAGACGCTGCACGTGCGCCAGATCCTGGAGGTGGAGAGCGTGGGCCTGGCCACCGGCCGTATCCCGGCGGCGGAGCTCGATGCGATCGAAGAGGATATTCGCAGGCTGCTCGCCGAGCCGGCGCCCACCGCCGAGGCGGACTGGGACGTCGACTTCCGCTTCCACAGCCTGATCGCCGGCCACAGCGGCAATGCCGTGCTCGCCCGCATGGTCCAGGACCTCAGGCTGAAGACGCACATGTTCAACCTCGACCGCGTGCCCGAGCGCTTCGAGATCGGCCATCGCGAGCACCTGGCCATCGTCGACGCGCTGCGGCGCGGCGATCGCGCGGAGGCCCAGGGCGGCATCCGCGGCCATATCGAGAACGTCAAGCTGAGCATCATCCGCAAGCTCAGCGCCATATGAGGAAAGCCATGGCCCAGCGCATCAGCGAATCCACCCGCGGCGTCTACATCATCTCGCCGACGCCCTTCACCGAGGACGGCGGGCTCGACCTCGCCAGCACCGACACGCTGGTCGATTTCTACTTCGACAAGGGCGTCACCGGCATCACCATCCTCGGCGTGCTGGGCGAGGCGACCAAGCTGACGCCGGACGAGTCCAGGACCTTCCTCGACCATGTCATGAAGCGCGTCGACGGCCGCAAGCCGGTCGTGGTCGGCGCCAGCAATCCCGGCACCGACAACCTGGTGCGCTTCGCCAACGAGGCGATGGAGCGCGGCGCCGCCGGCCTGATGATCGCCCCGCTGCCGGGCCTGAAGACCGACGACCAGATCTATGCCTATTGGGAGACGGTGCTGACCCGGCTCGGGCCCGACATTCCGGTCTGCTACCAGGACTATCCGCAGACCACCACGGTCGTGACCTCGGTCGCGGTGATCAACCGGCTGATCGACGACTTCCCGAACTTCGTCATGCTCAAGCACGAGGAGAGCCCGGGCCTCAGCAAGATCACCAGGCTGCGCGAGCGCTCGGACGCGGGCAAGGGCCGGCGCATCAGCATCCTCGTCGGCAATGGCGGCCTCTACCTGCCGCAAGAGCTGCGCCGCGGCGTCGACGGCGCCATGACCGGCTTTGCCTATCCGGAGATGCTGGTCGGCGTGTGCGAGCGCTTCTTCGCCGGCGACGCCGAGGGCGCGGAGGACCTGTTCGACGCCTATCTGCCGATCCTGCGCCACGAGCAGCAGCTCGGCTTCGGCCTCGCCGTGCGCAAGGACATCCTGCGCCGGCGCGGCGCCATCGCCTCCTCGGCGATCCGCCATCCCGGGCCGAAGCTCACTGCCCGCGACCACCAGGAGCTCGACGAATTGATGGCCCGCCTCGAAGCCAAGCTGGCGCGGGTGGCCTGAGATGGACCTCGGCTTGCAGGACAGGACCGCGCTGGTCCTCGGCTCGACCCGCGGCCTGGGCGAGGCCATTGCCCGGACACTGGCGGCCGAAGGCGCCACGGTCATCGTCGCCGGCCGGGACGAGGCCCGCCTCGCCGCGGTCGTGGGCGAGATCCGCGCCGCCGGCGGCAAGGCCCAGGCGCTGCGCCTCGACCTCGCCGACCGGGACGGCCTCGCGGCGGCGCTCGACCCGCTGATCGGGCCGGACGGGCTCGGGCGGATCGACATCCTGGTCAACAACGGCGGCGGCCCGCCGCCGGGGCCGGTCGCAGCGGTGGAGCCTGCGCAGTGGAGCCACAGCTTCGAGACGATGGCCAATGCGGCGTTCACGATCACGGCGCGGCTGCTGCCGGGCATGCGGGCGCGGCGCTTCGGGCGGATCGTCAACATCGTCTCGTCAGGCGTGGCGCAGCCGATCCCCAATCTCGGCATCTCCAACGCCGTGCGCGCCGCGATCCTCGGCTGGGCCAAGACGCTCGCCGCCGAGGTCGCCGCCGACGGGGTGACGGTCAATTCGGTGCTGCCGGGACGCATCCATACCAGGCGCGTCGACGAGCTCGACGCTGCTGCTGCGGGTCGTGCCGGCAGAACCGTCGAGGAGATCGCGCAGGCCTCTCGCGCGACCATCCCGATGGGCCGCTACGGCGACCCGCAGGAATTCGCCGACGTGGTCGCCTTCCTCGCCAGCTCCCGGGCGAGCTACGTCACCGGCTCGCAGGTGCGGGTCGACGGCGGCATGATCCGCGGGCTGTGAGGCGCAGGGCGGCATGGCGGAGTGCCTGATCGTCCAACCGATCCATGCCGCCGGCATCGCCGTGCTGGAGCGGGCCGGTATCCGCGCCGTCCAGGCTTCGTCCGCCGAGCCGGCGGCGGTGCTGCGCGAGGTCGCCGGCGCCACGGCGGTGATCACCCGCAATGCCGGCCTGTCGGCGGCGGCGATCGCCGCGGCGCCGCATCTGCGGGTCATCGCCGTGCATGGGGTCGGGACCGACCCGGTGGCGGTGGAGGCGGCGACGGCGCGCGGCATCGCCGTGGTCAACACGCCGGGCAGCAATGCCCGCTCGGTCGCCGAGCACGCCATCGCCCTGACCTTCGCGCTGGCGCGGTCGATCGTGCCCGCCGATGCGGCGGCGCGGGCCGGCGACACCGGCTTCAAGCACCGGGCCGGGCTGACAGACCTGGAGGGCGCGACGTTCGGGGTGGCGGGCTTCGGTGCCGCCGGCCGGGTCACGGCCGGGCTGGCGCGCTCGCTCGGCATGCGCGTCCTGGTCTGGTCGCGCAGCACGTCCGTGGCGGCCTGCGCCGAGGCCGGCGCCGAGCGGGCCGAAAGCCTGGAGGCGCTGCTCGCGGCTGCCGACGTCGTCTCGCTGCACCTGCCGCTGACATCGGCGACCCGCGGCCTGATCGGACCGCGCGAGCTGGCGCTGATGAAGCCGTCCGCGCTGCTGATCAACACCGGGCGCGGGGCGCTCGTCGACGAGGCGGCGCTGGCCGAGGCGCTGCGCGAGCGGCGAATCGGCGGCGCCGGCCTGGATGTGTTCGTGCAGGAGCCGCTGCCGGCGCATTCGCCCCTGGCCGGCCTCGACACCGTGGTGCTCAGCCCGCATCTCGCCGGATCCAGCCGCCAGGCGCTGGAGCGCACGGCCCGGCTCGCGGCCGAGCAGGTCGTGACCGTGCTGGCCGGCGGGACGCCGCCGCACCTGGTCAATCCGGCCGTGCGGGCCGTGCAGCCGGGAGACACGCCATGACCGCTCTGCGGATCGACGCCGGCCTCGCCGAGCGCCTGTTCGAGGAGCTGCGGGCCCGCACCGCCGACCCGCCCGGTGTCACCCGCGCCGCCTATGGCGAGGGCGAGGAGATCGGCCATGCCATCGTCCGGCGCGAGGCCGCTGTGCTGGGCCTCGACAGCGCGGTCGATGCTGCCGGCAACCTCTATCTCACCCTTGCCGGCCGCGATCCGACGCTGCCGGGCTGGATCGTCGGCTCGCACATCGATTCGGTGCCGCATGGCGGCAATTTCGACGGCGCCGCGGGGGTGTTCGCCGGGCTCTGCGCCGTCGAGGCCCTGATCACCGCCGGCATCCGGCCGCGGCGCGCCGTCACGGTGATGGTGACCCGGGCCGAGGAGAGCACCTGGTTCCCCGTGTCCTATCCCGGCAGCCGCGCCGCCTTCGGCCGCCTGCCGCCGGAGACGCTCGAGCTCAGGCGCGCCGATACCGGACGGACGCTCCGCGAGCACATGGCGGCGCTGGGGCTGCGGCCGGAGGCCGTCGCCGCGGGCGAGGCCTTCCTCACGCCGGAGCGCATTCACGGCTTCGTCGAGCTGCATATCGAGCAGGGGCCGGTGCTGGAGGCGGTCGGGGCGCCGCTGGGTCTGGTCACCGGCATCGCCGGCAGCTTCCGCTACCGCAAGGCGCGCTGCCTCGGCCGCACCGGCCATTCCGGCGCGGTGCCGCGCGGGCACCGGCAGGACGCCGTGGTCGCCCTGGCCGAGCTCGTCGTCGGGCTGGAAGCCGTCTGGGACGCCCTGGAGGCCGAGGGCGAAGCGGCCACCATCACCTTCGGCGAGGTGGCGACGGACCCGGCGCTGCACGCCTTCAGCAAGGTGCCGGGGGAGGTCGCCTTCTGCCTCGACGTGCGCAGCGTCTCGGAGGCCTGCCTCGATCGCATCCGCGACCGGCTCACGGCGCTGGCGGGGGAGATCGAGGCGCGCCGCGGCGTGCGCTTCGACTTCGGCGCACGCACGGGCAGCACGCCGGCCCGGCTCGATCCGGGGCTGTGTGGGCGCCTGGCCGCGGTGGCCGACGCCGCCAGCATCGCCCATCTCGCCATGCCGAGCGGGGCCGGCCACGACACGGCGGTGTTCGCCGCGGCCGGCGTGCCCGCGGCCATGATCTTCGTGCGCAACCAGAACGGCAGCCACAATCCGGACGAGGCGATGCGGATCGAGGATTTTGCCGCTGGCGCGGAGGTTCTCGCCCGGTTGCTGGCCGACGACAGCACCCGAACGGGCTGAGACGTAGCGACGAGCGAGCCGAAACTCTACGCTTTTGCCGGTCGAGCGAGTCGAGCCATCATCGAATTGTGCTCGACGCCTCACCCTTCCCCACAAGGGGGAAGGGGGCGGTTGGCGTCGCGCTTGAAACAGCTATCGCCGGGCGATCCTCCTCCCCTGCAACGCCATTCCAGCGCCGTCCGGCCTCAGACCAGCCGGGTCGTCACCGTGCCGACGCCCTCGACCGAGCCTTCCAGCCGGTCGCCGCGGCCGACCGCGGCGACGCCTTCCGGGGTGCCGGTGAAGATCAGGTCGCCGGGCGCGAGGCGGACATGGCGCGACAGCGCGGCGATGGTCTCCGGCACGCTCCAGATCATGTTGGCGAGGTCCGAGGCCTGGCGCGGTGCGCCGTTGACGGTGAGCGCGATCCGGCCGGCGGCGGGATGGCCGATGCGCTCGGCTGGCGCGATCGTGCCGATCGGGGCGGAATGATCGAAACCCTTGGCCATGTCCCAGGGCCGGCCCGCCTTCTTGGCCTCGGCCTGCAGGTCGCGGCGGGTGAGATCGAGGCCGACGGCATAGCCCCAGACGTGATCGAGCGCCGCCGCCTCGGCGATGTCGGCCCCGCCCTTGCCGATGGCGACGACAAGCTCGATCTCGTGGTGCAGGTCCTGCGTCAGGCTGGGATAGGGCGTGTCGGCGCCGCCGGTCACCAGCGCGTCCGCCGGCTTGGTGAAGAAGAAGGGCGCCTCGCGGGTCGGATCATGCCCCATCTCGCGTGCGTGCTCGGCATAGTTCCGGCCGACGCAGAAGATGCGCCGCACCGGGAAGAGGCCGCCGCCGAGGACGGGAATGCCGGGGATGGCCGGCGGCGGGATCACGAAATCCGTCACGAGGATGCTCTTGGGCTGGGAAGGGCAGGGGACCCCTTCGATCGGGTCCGCCGCACCCTATCCAGCCGCATCCGGCGCGGCAAGCACGGCATCAGCCGCCGGCGAGCGCCCGCGCCATCGCCGCCATCATGTCGCAGGCTTCCACGCGTCGGGCGACGTCGCGGGCCTGCGGCCAGGTCGAGAGCTTGACGCCGACGAAATCGCGCTGCCAGTCGATGTGGATCATCTGGCCGAACACGCCGAGGCCGGTGATCACCGACCCCTCGATGTCGTCGATCCAGAACTGGCTGCGGTAGGCGCCGCGGCGCCGGCCTTCGGCATACGCGCCGCCGAACAGGGCCGGATCGCCTATGCGGGTGTCCCGCACCCAGGCCTCGGGCACCACGGTCCGGCCCGCGGCGGCGCCGTCGCGGGCATAAAGCAGGCCGAAGCGGCCGAGATCGCGCAGCGTCGCCGAGAGGCCGCCGTCGGCCACGGCGAAGCCTTCCGGATCGACGGCGAAGCTCGCATCGTGCTCGGCGCCCATCGGCTGCCACAGCAGGCTGGAGACGAGGTCGGCGAGCCGGGCGCCGGTCGCCGCTTTGATGCAGCAGCCGAGCACCTCCGTCTCCATCGAGCGGTACTCGAACCGCGCTCCGTGCGGACGGCTCCGTCCGCGGAGGGAGGCGATCAGCGCGTGCACCGATCTCGGGCTGGGATTGCCGGCCGGGACCGCCTTCCAGCCCACCGCGATGTCCATGAGGCCGACGCCGGAGACGGGGTCGGTGGCATCCTCGGGGAAGTCGACGCCGCTGGTCATGTCGAGGAGGTGGCGCATCGAGGCATCGGCATAGGCGCTGTCGCGGAAGGCGGGCACGTAGGCCGCGACCGTGCGCTCCAGGGGGAAGGCGCCGGCGTGGTGGAGGATGCCGGCCAGCGCGGCGAGCACGGATTTCGACAGGGACTGGGTGAGGTGCGGCGTCGCGGCGCGCATGCCGTTGGCATAGTGCTCGCAGACGATCCGGCCTCGATGCAGCGCCAGGAACCCGTCCGTCCAGGACGTGTCGAGCACCTCGCCGGCGATCAGGCGGCGGCCGTGCCGGTCAGGGAAGGCGAAGGCGCGGACATCGAGCTGCGCCGGCGCCTCGGTGAGCGGCGCGGGCACGCCGCGCCGCACCGGCGCCGTCGGCAGGATCTCGTCGACGTGCTGATAGGACCAGCGGTTGAGCGGCGGCCGGTCCCAGGTCTCGAGCGTCAGCCCGGCCGGGCGGGGTCGGTCGCCGGCAGGCGGCGCGGCATCGGATCCGGTCACCGCGCCGGCCCCGGCACGGCGGCGCGGCCGGCACGCGCGTCCTCCAGGATCATGTCGGCCGCCTTCTCGGCGATCATCACCGTGGCCGCGTGGGTGTTGCCGCGCACGATGCGCGGCATGACCGAGGCGTCGGCCACCCGCAGGCCGGCGAGGCCGCGGACGCGCAGGCGCGGGTCGACCACGGCGCCGGCGTCGGCGCCCATGCGGCAACTGCCGACCCCGTGGATGTCGGAGCCGGCGCTGCGGCGGATGAAGTCGAGCATCTCCGCGTCGCTGCGGACGTCCGCGCCCGGCTGCAGCTCGCCGGCGACATAGGGCTGCATGGCCGGCTGCCCGGCGATGCGGCGCACCAGGCGGATGCCGAAGGTCATCGCCCGGATGTCGTACTCGGTCTGGAAGAAGTTGAAGCTGATGCGCGGCGCCGCCGCCGGATCGGGGGAGCGCAGGCGAATCGAGCCGCGCGCATCCGGGTTGACGTGCTCGGGGCTGAAGCTGAAGCCGGAAAAAGAGTGCGGCCTGGCGCCCTTGGCGGTGCGCTCGGCGACGCTCCAGGCGGCCATCGCCATCTGCACGTCCGGCCGGTCCTGGCCGGGATCGCTGCGGGCGAAGCCGCCGACATAGATGCCGGTCTCCGCCAGCCAGCCCTTGCGCAGCAGGGCATATTCGAGCCCGGCGCCGATGCGCCGCACCCAGCTGTTGGCGAGGTCGTTGACCGTGATCGGCCGCGTGCAGCGGAACATCAGCTGGATGCAGGTATGATCCTGCAGGTTGGCGCCGACCTCGGGCAGGTCGTGCAGGCAGGCGATGCCGGTTTCCCGGAGGTGCTGCGCCGGCCCGATGCCGGAGAGCATCAGCAACTGTGGCGAGGCGATGGTTCCGGCGCTGACGATCACCTCGCGACCGGCGGCGAGCAGCCTGGCGCCGCGATGCCGGACGATCACCCCGCGGGCAGTGGCGCCCTCGACCAGGATGCCCTCGACCTCGGCGCCGGTCAGGATGCGCAGGTTCGGCCGTCCCCTTGCGGGCGCGAGATAGCCGCGCGCCGCGCTCCAGCGCCGGCCGCGATGGATGTTCATCTGATAGTAGCCGAAGCCGTCCTGCTCGGCGCCGTTGAAGTCGAGATTGACGGCGAGGCCCGCCTGCCGGGCGGCCTCGCACAGGGCGTTGGGCAGCTCCCGGTCGAAGGACTGGTCCGACACCTTGAGCGGGCCGCCGGCCCCGTGCCAGCGGTCGGGGCCGCGCGACTGGTCCTCCGCCTTGCGGAAATAGGGCAGCACCTCCTCGAAGGACCAGCCGGTGCAGCCGGCGACGGCCCAGTCGTCGAAGTCGCGGGCGTTGCCGCGCACATACATCATGCCGTTGATCGAGCTCGAGCCGCCCAGCACCTTGCCGCGCGGCTGGTAGAGCACGCGCCCGTTCAGGCCCGGCTCGGGTTCGCTCTCGTACATCCAGTTGTAGCGCCGGTCGCTGAAGAGCCTGGAATAGCCCATCGGCAGATGGATCCACGGGCTGCGGTCCGCCGGCCCGGCCTCGAGCAGCAGGACGCGGTGGCGTCCGTCCTCGCTGAGGCGGGCGGCGAGCACGCTGCCGGCAGAGCCGGCGCCGACGACGATGAAGTCATAGGGGCCGCCGTCGAGGGGGGCGGGCGGTTCGGATCGGGGCATGCTCGTCCTCTCGCGATCGCGCGCTCAGGCGCGCGGGCCGGTGGCGTCAGGCAGGTAGCGGCGCAGGTCGAGCAGGTCCAGCGTCAGCTCCCCGCGGCGCAGGCCGGCCCGGACGGCCTCCTCCTGGCGCAGCCGCCGTTCCGTCGCCGCCAGGGCCGCCGCAGCGCCGGCCAGCGGCACGACGCAGACGCCGTCGTCGTCGGCGACCACGAGGTCGCCGGGGACCACGCGGACGCCGCCGATCTCCACCGGCACGCCGGTCAGCCCGGGGCGTGCCTTGCCGGCGCCGCGGATCGCCAGGCCGCGGGCCCAGACGGGAAAGCCCATGCGCGTGAGCTCGGTGGCGTCGCGCACGCTGCCGTCGACGACGACGCCGGCGATGCCGCGGCAGAGAGCCGCCTCGGCCAGGATGTCGCCGAGATAGCCGCAGGCCTGGCCGGCGCCGGCCACCACCAGTACGTCGCCGGGCGCCGCCTCGGCGACGCCGCGGTGCAGCGCCAGGTTGTCGCCGGGCTCGCAGGCGATGCAGAAGGCCGGTCCCGCCACCGGGCGGCCGGGCACCACGGCGCGGATCGCGGGATCGACGTCCCCCAGGCGGCCCTGCGCCTCGTAGACGGTCGCCGCGCCGGCGCGGCGGAAGAGGGCGAGCGCCTCAGGCCCGATCATGGATCTCCTCCATCAGCTCGATGCGGCAGCCGGGGAACGGTTCGAAGAAGGCGATGCGGCGGTGGCCGAAGCCGCCGCGGATGACCCCGGGGCCCCAGACGAGCCTGGCGCGCCAGACGGGGTCGTCCAGGACGGCCCCGAGGTCGGGCACGGCGAAGCTGGCGTGCAGGAAACCGGGCGCATCGGCCGCATCGGCGTCGTCATAGAGCGCAGACCGGAAGAAGTTGATCCGGACGTCGCCGAAGGCGGCCTCCAGGAAGCGTTCGCCGTCGATCTCGTGAACCGCGCGCTTCGACCAGCCGGCCGTCCGGGCGACACCGTCCTCCGTCTGGGCGACGTCCGCCACCCGGAAGGCGAGGTTGATGAGCCTGGCTCCGTGTCCGTCCATGTCGTTGCCTCGCCTGCCCTCGATGGGAGCGCAGTGTTAGACAGGCATTCGATATTCATCAACAAAAATTGTTTGATGAGATACATATTTTTCGATACTGACAATTTCCATGCCTTTCCAGGCTTGACACTGCCTCTTCGGCTGGCATGAATGGATGCAAAGGTACAAATGTTGTTTTATAAACAAGAACCGATCCATCAAAGAGGGATGTCCGATGCGCAGTTCGATCGTGGTCGCGAGCCTGCTCGCCTTGTGGGTTGCTCCGGCGTTCGCCGAGGGCGTCACGCTCACCGTGAACACGCCCGGCGGCGCCGTGCAGGAGGGCGGGCGTGCCGTGCTGTGGGGGCCGGCGGCGCAGAAGCTCGGCTTCGCGGTCAAGGAGGAGACGGCCGACAACGCTCTCGACGTGCTGCGCCTGCAGGCGGGCGCCAATGCGGTGACGACCGACATCATCATCATGAGCGGCTACCAGGCGGCGATCGCCGGCAAGCAGGGCCTCCTGGAGCCGCTCGACTACAAGACCATCGACGCCTCCGGCTTCCTGCCGGGAACCGCGGCGCCCTACTGCATCGGCATCTACGGCTATGCGGCGGTGATGGCCTGGAACACCAAGACCTATGCCGGGCAGGCGCCTTCGAGCTGGGCCGATTTCTGGGACGTGCAGAAATTTCCGGGCAAGCGCGCCATGCGCGCCGACGCGGAGGCGCAGGTGGAGATGGCGCTGCTCGCCGACGGCGTCGCGCCCAAGGATCTCTACACGGTGCTCGGCACGGAGGACGGCATGAAGCGCGCGATCGCCAAGATCGGCGCCCTCAAGCCCCACATCGCCATCTGGTGGTCCTCGGGCGCCCAGCACGGCCAGCTGATGAAGGACGGCGAGGTCGACATGACCACCGGCTGGAACGGCCGCTTCGAGACGGCCAAGAAGGCCGGCGGCCCGGTCGACTACACCTACAACCAGGGCATCCTGACCTATGACTGCTTCGCCGTGCCCAAGGGCTCGACCCACAAGGCCGAGGCGATGACGATGATCAATGCGATGTCCGCGGCCGAGGCCCAGGCGGGCCTGACCAGGTACGTGTCCTACGGGCCGCTCAACCAGGGCGCCTACAAGACCGGGATCATCAGCAAGGAGATGGAGGCGGTGCTGCCCACCAGCCCGGCGAACAGTCGCGCCATGGTCGTGCAGGACATCGACTGGTGGGCCCAGCACAACGACCATGTCCAGGAACTGTTCCAGGACATGATGACCGAGTAGCCTCCGGCGAGGCCGCCCCCGTCCCCTTCCCATCGAGGCCGATCCGACGCATGAGCAGACGCTCCGCAGAACCCGTGCACATCGAGGCCCTGTCCAAGGCCTATGGCGACTTCCGGGCCCTGGACGATGTCAGCCTGGCGGTCGAGGCCGGCGAGTTCGTCGCCATCCTCGGCCCGTCCGGCTCGGGCAAGAGCACGCTCCTGATGGCGGTGGCCGGCTTCATCCGGCCGGATGCGGGCCGCATCCTGTTCGCCGGCCGGGACATCGTGCGCGAGCCGGCGAACCGGCGCGGCTTCGGGGTGGTGTTCCAGAGCTACGCCCTGTTCCCGCACATGGATGTCACGGCCAACGTGACGTTCCCGCTCAAGGTGCGCGGCGTCGCGGCCGAGGAGGCACGGGCGCGGGCGGCGCAGGCGCTCGAGACCGTGCGGCTCGGCGGCTTCGGCGCCCGCCGCATCGGCGAGCTCTCGGGCGGGCAGCGCCAGCGCGTCGCCCTCGCCCGGGCCATCGTGTTCGAGCCGAAAGTGCTGCTGATGGACGAGCCGCTCTCGGCCCTCGACAAGACGCTGCGCGAGGAGATGCAGATCGAGATCCGCGAGCTGCACGACAAGCTGCGCATCACCACGCTCTACGTGACGCACGACCAGCGCGAGGCCCTCACCATCGCCGACCGCATCGCCGTCATGGACAAGGGCCGCATCGTCCAGCTCGACGCTCCCGAGGCGATCTACCGGCGGCCGGCCAGCGCCTTCGTCGCCCGCTTCATCGGCGAGGCCGCCATCCTGCCGATGGAGGAGGCGGCGCGCTTCGTCGCCGGCGATCTCGGACGTTCGGGCCAGGCCGGCCGGGCGCTGATGGTGCGCAGCGAGGATTTCTGCCTGGCGCGCCATCCCGGCGGCGACTGGCTCACCCTGCGCGGCTCCCTGCGCGGCGTGGTGTTCCAGGGCGACAGCTGGCTGCTGCAGGTCGATCTCCCCGACGGCCGGCCGATCACGGCGCGGGCGCAGAAGCACGACAGCGGCGCGGTCGCCGGCCTCGCCGTCGGCGGCAGCGTCGACCTGCACGTGCTGCGCGAGCGCGTGCACGTGCTGCAGGCGGCGTCATGACCAGCGCGGACATGCCGGTGCCGCCGCTGGCGCGGCCGGAGAACGGCAGCCGCCGCGCGCTCGCCTGGGACGCGGCGGTGGAGCGCCTCGTCTCCTTCGCCTTCGCGCTGCCATGCCTGGCTGTCGTGGCGGCCTGCGTGCTGCTGCCCTGCGCCTGGCTGTTCTGGCTCTCCGCCTTCGGCGCGGACGGAACGGCGAGCTGGGAGAACTACCAGCGCATCCTCGACGGGGCGAGCTACGGCCGGATCTTCCTTACCACCTTCGAGGTTGGCCTCGGCACCGTGGTGGCCTGCGTGGTCCTGGGCGTGCCGTTCGCTACCTTCGTCAGCGGCCTGCCGCCGCGCCGCGCGATGCTCTTCCTGGCGGCGGTGCTGCTGCCGTTCTGGACCTCGCTCCTGGTGCGCGCCTATGCTTGGCTGGTGCTCTTGCAGCGCAGCGGCCTGATCAACGGCGCGCTGCTGCGCCTCGGGGTGATCGACGTCCCGCTGCCGCTCGCCTTCAACCAGTTCGCCACGGTCCTGGGCATGACCCACATCATGCTGCCGATCTTCCTGCTGCCGGTGCTGGGCGCCATGCGCAACATCGACAGGGCGCTGATCCGGGCGGCCGCGAGCCTCGGCGCGACGCGCGGCTACACCTATCGGGCCGTGTTCCTGCCGCTGGCCGCGCCCGGCATCGCCGCAGGCGCGATCCTGGTCTTCGTGATGAGCCTGGGCTTCTACGTCACCCCCGCCATCCTCGGCGGCGGCAACGTCACGGTGCTGTCGATGCGCATCGCCCGCAGCCTCTCCAACTATGCCAACTGGGGCGCGGCGAGCGCGCTCGGGGTGCTGCTGCTGGCGTTCACCGCCGGGCTGTTCGGCCTGAGCTATGCGCTGCAGCGTGCCTTCCTCGCCCGCCAGAGGACCTGACCCATGCTCGACGGCTTCGACGAGACCCCGCTGCTCGACCGGCTGAAATGGATCCTCGCGCTCCTTCTCGTCGTGTTCCTGGCGGCGCCGTCGTTCATCGTCATCCCGATGTCGTTCTCCGCCTCCGAGTTCCTGGAGTTTCCGCCGCCGTCGCTGTCGCTGCGCTGGTACGCATACTTCCTCGAGTCCATCACCTGGACCCAGGCGGCCAGGGCGTCCTTCGTCGCCGGCACGCTGACCACGGCGATCGCCGTGCCGATCGGCGTGCTGGCGGCCTACGGCGCCACCCGGCTCGGCCCGCGCATGCGGCTCCTCGTCGGCGGCGTCGTCGTCCTGCCGGCGGTCATTCCGGCGATCCTCATCGCCATCGGCCTCTATTTCGTGCTGGCGCGGGTCGGCATGGTCGGCACGATGGCCGGCCTGGTGCTCGGACATGTGGCGCTCGCCATCCCGGTGGTGTTCGTCGTGATGAGCGCCGCCTTCAGCCAGTTCGACTTCAGCCAGGAGCGGGCGGCGCGCAGCCTGGGTGCGACCTGGCGCCAGGCCTGGCTCGGCGTCGTGCTGCCGCAGATCGGCGGGCCGATCCTGGCCTCCGCCCTGCTCGCCTTCGTGACCTCGCTCGACGAGGTGGTCGTGGCCATGTTCGTGTCCGGCGGCAGCAACGCCACGCTGCCCAAGGTGATGTTCGCCGCCCTGCGCGACAAGATCGACCCGACGATCGCCGTGGTGTCGACCGTGCTCCTGGTGGTCGCCACCGGCGCGGTGGCGGTGATCCTGTGCAAGGGCACGGCCGGCGTGAAGCCCTGACGCCTATTCGTCGAAACAATTGTTGTGCGAATTTGGTCTGCGCCGCACCGTCCTCGTGGACAGGGCGCGATCGGGAGGGCCAGCGCATCCTGCAGGGGCGGCGATGCGGGGTCGGCCGTTTGACAGGCGGGAATCGACCACCTATTTCATTGTTTCATCGTCAAACCCTCAGGAGGCGCTCTTGGACGGTGCGAACCCCGCCCACGAGGCCGAAACGCCGGCCGGCCACATCCAGAGCCTCGAGAAGGGATTGCGTATCCTCGACGAGTTCATCGAGGCCCCGGCGCCGCTGAAGCTGGCCGACATCGTGCGGCGCTTCGACATGGACCGAGCCTCGGCGTTCCGCTTCCTGCAGACGCTGGAGCACCGCGGCTTCCTGCGCAAGGACCCGGTCACCAAGGAATATGATGTCGGCGGCCGCATCTATTACTGGGCCTCGCGCCTGCGCGAGAAGACGCGCCTGATCGATACGTTCCACGACCAGCTGCAGCGCCTCGCCAGCGTCACGCGCCAGACCACCCATCTCGGGCTGTTCGTCAACGACCGGGTGCTGCTGGCGGACTTCGCCCTGTCGGATTCGCTGATCTCGATCCGCCACGTCATCGGCGTGCTGGAGCCGCTCTACAGCTCTGCCGTGGGCAAGGCGGTGCTCGCCTTCCTGCCGCAGGCCCGGCAGGAGGCGCTGATCGGCCGGATGGAGTTCGTGCGCTTCACCAACAACACGATCACCAATGCCGACGCTCTGCGGATCGACCTCGCGGTGACGCGCGAGCGCGGCTATGCCCTCGACAAGAACGAGACGCACGAGGGGCTCACCTGTGTCGCACGGCCGATCTTCGATGCGCAGGGCCTGCCGGTCGCCTCGATAGGCATCACCTGCGTGACCGCGCTGATCGGCAGCGAGCCCGGGCGCTTCGAGCACCTCATCCAGTCCATCCAGGCGATCGGCAGCGAGCTCAGGGTCTGAGCGCCGCCCCGCCGCCGGCCTCGCGCCGGGCCAGGAACAGCGTCGCGGCGCGGTGGTGCGGCGCCTGCTCCTGCTCGTCGGCGAGCTGGCGCGGCGGCGGTGCGAAGGCCGCGAGGTCGAGCGCGCCCGCATCGGGATGGTCGATCTCGAACAGGTTGTCGGAGGGGTCGCGGACGAACATCTGCAATTCGCCCGACGGCAGCAGCCACAGGTCGGCGTAGCGGGTGCCCTCCTCGAAGGCGCCGCGGGAGCGCAGCTCCCGATAGGCCGCGGTGAAGTCGTCCACCTCGACCGCGAAATGCTGGTAGGTCCGCACGCCCGGCGTCGGCCCGACCTGCTGCAGGTGGAGCTGCAGGTCGCCCAGGCGCAGCCAGCACACGGGAAAGCCGAAGTTCGGCGCCTCGACCCGCTCGCAGCCGAGGATCTCCCGGTAGAACGCCTCCGATTCCGCCAGGTCGCGGGCGGGTATGCTGACGTGGTTCAGCCGGGCCCGCTGGGCTGTCTCGCTCATGGTCCTCATCTCCGGGCCCCCGCGTCGGGCGGCGGCCGACGCGGACCCTAGCGCCTTTTGTTTTTCAATCAACAATTATTGTTCTAAATATCAACAAGTCGAGCACCCTGAGGGATGTCAGAGGGGACATCCGGATTCGTATTGACATACGAAACATATGTTGTTCAAAAAGGACGCAGATGACCGTGCCCTGGAAGAGCCGACATGCAACGCTGCCTGATCGTTTCCGGCGGGTATGCCCCGCACCGCCCTTTCGAAGCCGGCGAGCGGCTGCGGCTCCTGCTGGAGGAGGACGGATTCGCCGTCCGCCACGTCGAGACGCTGAAGGCTTATGACAGAGAGGACCTCCGCGCCTATGACCTGATCGTGCCGAACTGGACGGTCGGGCGGATCAGCGTCGAGGGCATCGGGCGCCTCTGGGAGGCCGTCTGGGCGGGCACGGGGCTCGGCGGCTTCCATGGCGGCATGGCCGACGGCTTTCGCGACAGCGACCGATTCCGCTTCATGGTCGGCGGCTCCTATGTGCGCGAGCCTGGTGGCATCTGCCGCTACACGGTCGAGATCGCCCGGCCGGACGATCCGATCATGGCCGGTCTCGCCGACTTCTCCTACGAGTCCGAGCAATATTACCTGCAGGTCGACCCGGCGATCGAGGTGCTCGCGACGACGCGCTTCCGCGGTACGGACTATCCCTGGATCGACGGCGTGGTGATGCCGACGGTCTGGAAGAAGCCGTTCGGGGCCGGGCGGGTGTTCTTCAGCGCCCTCGGCCATGTGCCGGAGGAGCTCGATCATCCCTCCGTGCGGGCCATTCTGCGCCGCGGCCTGCTCTGGGCAGCCCGCGCGGCCTGACGTCGCAAGCGAGGCATTGAGCATACCTGTATAGACAGACCGGCCCTTCGGCGGTAAGGCGGCAGGGCGCCAGCGAAGGATCCACAGCCGTGCCGCCCGTCGTGTCCCTGCCGATGTACGTGCAAGCCGCCGAGGCGATCCAGGCCTTCTGGTCGGGGCTGCGCCGCCACCTCGCCGAGGCCGGCCTGCCGGGCCTGCCGGAGGACCTGTTCTGGCCGGACGATTTTCGCGCGCACTGGCTGTCGCCCGCGACGCTGCTGAGCCAGGCCTGCGGCTATCCCTTGGTGACGCTGCTCGCCGGCCGGGTGCAGCTGGTCGGCACCTTCCGCTACGCCGCCCCGGGCTGCGAGGGGAGCGACTATGCCAGCCTGGTCGTCGTGCGCGAGGACGATCCGGCCCGGACGGTGGCCGATCTCGCCGGCCGGCGCGCCGCCTTCAACTCGCGGGATTCGCAGTCGGGCTACAACAGCCTGCGCGCCCTGGTCGCCCCGCATGCCCGCGACGGGCGCTTCTTCGGCGCGGTGATCGAGAGCGGCGGTCATGCCCGCTCGATGCGCCTGGTCCGCGAAGGCGGCGCCGACGTCGCGGCGATCGACTGCGTCACCCACGCGCTGGCCGCCCGCGCCGATCCGCAGGCGGTGGCCGGGCTGCGCACGCTCTGCCTGTCGGAGCGCGCGCCCGGCCTGCCGCTGATCACGGCGCAGGCGACGAGCGAGCAGGATCTGGCGCGCCTGCGCAGCGCCATCGCCGCGGCCTGCGCCGATCCGGCCCTGGCGGAGCAGCGCGCCGCCTTCCTGCTCGAGGGCTTCGACGTCCGCCCGCTCGCCGACTACGATCGCTGCCTGGAGATGCAGGAGCGGGCGAAGGCGCTGGGCTATCCGGAGCTGGCCTGAGGCTGGCCTTTGCAAGGTCATTCCGGCGCACTATGTATATCCCAGTGGGATATACGGAGGTGTGCATGGCCAGCTCGACGGTCTTCATCAGCAACCGGAGTCAGGCTGTCCGGCTGCCCAAGGCAGTCGCGTTTCCTGATGATGTGCGCCAGGTCGATATCCTGAAGATCGGCCGCCGCCGTGTGATCGTGCCTCAAGGCAAGCGGTGGGACGACTTCTTCCTGGGTGGACCGACCGCCAGCGAAGATTTCATGGTTGAGCGCGAGCAACCCGCCAGCGAGCCGCGCGAGCCGCTCTGATGCTGACCCGCATGCTCGACACGAACATCTGCATCTATGTGATGAAGGCACACCCCCTCGAGCTCAAAGACAAGTTCAATGCGCTGGCCGAGCAATTGTGCATATCCAGCATCACCCTCGGGGAACTCCACTACGGCGTCGAGAAGTCGGCGCGCCGCAGCCAGAATCTCACCGTGCTCGAGAATCTCGTGGCTCGGCTGGATGTCTCGCCTTTCGGGGACAAGGCCGCTGCGCACTACGTGTAGCGGCGCGCAAAGATGATCGTCCGGACGCGCAATCATCGGCGATTTCCGGTGCAGATTGATTGAGACTATCCAGGTGGCCGGACGCACGCTCCGTGAGACTGAGCGCGGGCTTGGTGAGACGGAGGCGTAATCGTGCGAGCGGAAGCACGCTATTTGAGACGGAGGCTCCCAGAGCGTATTTCGATCAGTCCGGACACGGCCCGGCCGCCAGCTTGTTTACCTTCACCAGAGCAGATGCGGGAACTGGGCGATATGGTTAGCAAGGTGCTCGGCCTGATCCCCGCCCGGCATGTAGGGATGTCAGCTCACCAAAGACATGTTCCCAAGGGGTATTCCGCAAGTCCAGGCGCGTTGCTATGCTTGGTTGCAACTTGGCGTAATGACGGTGGACCATGTTGGCGCGGTTGCTCCAGGCTCTGTCCCTCCTGACGTGCGCAGGCCCAGCCTTGGCCGACAAGCGACCTGTGTCAATGGGAGGCCCTGCCGTGATAAGGCTCCTGTTCGCCCTTTTCTTCGCTTTCCTCGGCTCGGCTGACGCTTATGCTGACACAAAGTCCATTGTCGTGGAGCCAGCGGTTAAGATGACTGGCAGCCGCGTTGCCCTGGTTGTTGGCATAGACCACTACGCCCGTGGCACCGGACACATTTTCGCCCCCGATCTTGCCAATCCGATCAATGATGCTGGAGCGATGCGCGATGCGCTGACCAAGCTCGGCTTCTCGGTTGTTTACGGGGAAGACTTAGGCAAGGAAGAATTCGAAGCCGCTCTCGATAACTTCGAGGACCACGCAAGGAGTGCCGACATCGCACTCGTGTATTTCTCCGGTCATGGCTCTACTTTCGAGGATGAGCCCTATTTGGTGCCGGCAGATGCGACCTTTGATGAATTGCGCCAAACGGAACGAAAACTTATTAAAGTCGAAGACGTTCTTAAAAGGCTGCGGCAAATCAAGGGCGTGCGTATAGCGTTGTTTGATGCTTGCCGGAACAACGAGGCGGAACAAATCCTGAAGCAACAAGTCGCGGGCACCAAAAGAGCTGTAGCGCAGACGCGTGGCCTTGGTCGAGTTCAACACCCGCCTGACGGCCTTATCGTCATGTACGCAGCACAGTTCCTACAGACCGCAGATGATCAGGCTGCAGGGAGCGACAGCCATCACTCGCCATTTACCGCCGCACTTCTCGATAAGTTGCCGACGCCGGACGAAAATATCACCACTGTGCTCGAAGACGTTGCTCGCTCCGTAATCGACCTTACCGATGGTCACCAAATTCCGGAACTCGTCATCGACCTCTTTGACAAATTCCAACTGGTCGGCTCCGGAGCGCTTGTCCCGACATCGAGCACGACAGCGCCTGCACCGGCGCCCCTCCCACAGCAGCCGACGGTGACGGCGCCGGTCAGCCCGGCGCCAGCCCCGGTGACCGAGTGCGACCGCTTGGCGGCCGCTCCCGATGACATTGATAGGGCCCACGCCGGCGTCGCGTCAGCCAAGATCGACGCGCCGGTGGCTGAGGCTGCCTGCCTGGAAGCGGTGCAGAAATTCCCACGCGAACGCCGCCTGCTCTTCCAGCTCGGCAGAGCGTTCGACGCCGGGGGGAATTATCACAAGGCCGTTCTCTGGTACCAGAAGGCCGCCGATCTCGGCCATGCCGAGGCTATGAACAACATCGGCCATCTGTATCACTACGGCTATCTGTACTACGACTACGGCCATGGCCCTAAGCAGTCCTATGGTGAGGCCCTGCATTGGTACCAGAGGGCTGCGGACCTCGGCGATGCCAACGCCATGAAAGACATTGGCGTTCTTTACGACGAAGGTCGTGGTATGAAAGTGGACTATGCCGAAGCCATGAATTGGTATCGGAAAGCTGCCAATCTCGGCAATGCCGAGGCCATGAAGCGTATTGGCCATCTGTACGACAAAGGTCTTGGCGTGAAGCAGGACCACGCCGAGGCCAAGCGCTGGTACCAGATGGCCACCGGTTCCACTAACGACGACGGTTTCTCGATGATGCCGTAGATGTAGAGGTGCGCAATCATCGACGATTTCCGACTCAAATTGATTGAGACTATCCGGGGAGCCTGACGCACACTCCGTGAGGCTGGGCGCAGGCCTTGTGAGACGGAGGCGTAATCGGCCCGGGCTGACGGACGCTGTTTGAGACGTATGCTCTCGGAGCGGATTTCGATCAGTCCGGACCTGCCTTCTCCCGCAGAACCGGCAGCCGGGCGATCTGCCTGGCCAGGCTCTCGGCCTGCTCCCGGTCCGGTATGTAGGGATGCCGGCCCACGTCGTAATAGATGTGGCAGACCGGAAAGCCGGTGGCGTCCACGATCCGGAAGCTTTTGCCCTGCTGCTGATCGTCCAGGGCGGCGGGAATTCCCGATCCTTGTCCAGTTTTTGGCATCAACCATGCTCATGGCTCTCCTGGGACCGACAGCCGCAACCTTCACGTCGGCAGGCCGGCGGCGCGCATTTCATCCAGCAATTCCTGCCTCCGACCCGGATCCAGCTCACTGCGGAACAACTGGCGGATCTCTGCCGGCCTGGCGTCGAACTGCTCTGCGAGGCTGCCGAGCCGCTGCGGGTCGGGCCCATCGCTCCCTCGGGAAAGGCGCTCGCAGACCTCATCACGAGCGAAATCACTCCTGCCACAGGCCCGGTCATCGAGCTCGGGCCTCGCACTGGGTGTTCACGGCCCGGCTTCTTGCCCGTGGCGTGCGGCCCGAGGATCTCACGTTGATCGAGTATGGCTCCGAGTTCGCAACGCTCCTGGAGAGCTACCATCCAACCGCGACCGTAATCCGCATGGACGCCGCGCGTCTCTCACGCATCGAGCTTCAGACGGGCGCCCGCGCCGGCGCCGTCATCAGCGGCCTGCCGCTCTTGAGCATGCCCACATGCAAGGTGATGCGCATTCTCGACGGCGCGTTCCGGCATCTGGCTCCGGGCGGCGGAGTCTGTCAGTTCGCCTACGCGGCCCGTTGCCCCGTTGCGCGCCCCTTTCTCGATCGCCTCGGGCTCCGGTCGATCTTCATTGGGCGGACGATGCTGAATGCGCCACCAGCCAGCGTTTACCGGATTTGTCGACGCCGGCCTTGGATGGGCTCGGCCCAAGGCGATGGGGCTGGCCCCGCCTCAACGGGCTGACAGCAACTCTGGATCGATGCACGTTATTGCGACGGATAGATCCCCAGGGGCGACAGATGAACTCCGGCGGGCAGCGGGTTTGCGGTTGTCAGTACAGTCGTCACCCAAATAATCCTGGGCCGTAGCACTTCCAAGGCAGTACTCTGGAGGTCTTTAGTGTCCGAAAATCCGTCCAACAGTACAGATTTGACCTCGAAGATCATCGTTGATTTCTCAGCAGAATTTGCCATGATACGTGCTGGGTGAAGCGCTTCGCACGTTTCGTTGCGCGGGCGCCGATCCCGTCCCGTCAGCCCTTCCCTCCTGACCGGCCGGCCCGCACCGCCTCGATTGCGGCGATGCAGCGCGCCAGCATGTCAGGCATCGGCACCGTGGTGTCGATCACCGCATGCGGTACGTCGATCGCCTCGAAGACGCGGCCGATGCGCGCGGCCTTTTCCGGGTCGCGCTGGGCCCGGACATTGCGCGGGTCGGCGAGCCCGTGGCGCAGGCGCCCCTCGATGATCTCGGGCGGAGCGACGCAGTGCAGCACCAGGAGGTCGGCGGCGTGGGTCTCGGCCAGGGCCTTGACCACGGCGATCTCCGCCTTGCGCGAGAACGGCTTGCCGTCGACGATGACGAAGCCCGGCTGCTTGTGGCGCAGGAGATAGGTCAGCACGCCGAGCAGCGCATCGGTGCCGACCTCGTTCTGCGCCGCGCTGTAGTCGAGGAAGGCCTCGGGAAAGATCGCGTCGCGAATGTCGTCGCGGTTGAGCACCACGGCGTCGATGCGCGGCGCCAAGGCGCGGGCGAGCGTGGTCTTGCCGGCGCCGGGCAGGCCGACCAGCAGGATCACCAGCGGCGGGGATCGGGGCGGAGACGGGGGCGACACGTCAGGCTGCCCGCCCGGCGGCGCCGAACCAGGCGATCCGCTCCTCCACCGCCGTCACGGCGCGCCGGCGCGCCTCGGCGAAGGGCAGGCGGGTGTCGACCACCGGATCGGCGGCGCCGTAGACCTCGGTGAAGGTGCTGCGGAAGGCGCCCTTGATAGCGGCGTCGATGTTGATCTTGGCGATGCCGGCGCCGATCAGCGCCCTGACGGTCTCGGCCGGCACGCTGGTGCCGCCGTGCAGCACCAGCGGCATGCGCAGGGCCGCCGACAGCGCCTCGACCAGCGACACGTCGATCTCGGCGCCGCTGCCGAGCCGGCCGGGCGTGTTGCCGATGGAGACGGCGAGATAGTCGACGCCGGTGTCGGCGACGAACTTCACCGCCTCCTCGACCGTGGTCTTGCGCTCGACCACCTCCGCGCCCTCCTCGGCCAGGGTCTCGCCGATCTGCGCCTCGACGCCGACGCCGTGCCGGCGGGCGAGGGCGACGACGCGGCGCACCAGGTCGACATTCTCGTCGTAGGAGGCGGAGGAGGCGTCGATCATCACCGAATCGAAGCCGGCCTCGATGCACTCGCGCACCGTGTCGTAGTCGGCGCCGTGGTCGAGATGCAGGATCAGCGGCGCGGCGCTGCGCCGGCGCGCCACCGCGGCCATGGCGGCGAAATAATCGAGCCCGACATGGCGGATGCCGCCCATGGTGGTCGACAGCATCACCGGCGCGCGGGTCCTGTCCGCCGCGGTGGCGACGGCCTGCGTCGCCTCGAGGTGATGGGCGTTGAACATGCCGACGGCCCAGCCCTCGCGGTAGGCGCGGCCGATCCAGTGGGTGGCACTTTCCCTGATCATGCGGTTTCCTTCAGGAGCAGCGCGGCGCCGCGGAGATTGGGATCCGCAACGCTGCTGTGGACGAGATCCGGCCGGGCGAGGCCGGGATAGGAGAGGCGCGGCAGCAGGGCCTCCAGCCGGGCGAGGTCGAACCAGGCCTGGTTGAGCGCGCCGCCGGTGAGGATGATGCGTTCGGGCTCGATCAGCGTCGCCGCCGCGCCGAGGGCCTGGGCGAGCGCCTGCAGGGCGCGGTCGCCATCGCCGCCGGCTTCGTTGGCGAGGCCCGAGGCGAAGGCGCACAGGCACCCGGCATTGCCGCAATAGCAGCGCCGGCCGCCCGGCCGCACCACCATGTGGCCGATGGCATTGGCCGCTCCGGAGGCGCCGCGCCAGACGCGGCCGTCGAGGATGAGGGCATGGCCGATGCCGGTGCCGACGGCGACATAGAGCGCCGAGCGGCTCGTCCTGGCCTGGCCGAGGCGAGCCTCGTAGAGCGCGCCGCAGAAGACGTCGGTGTCGACCGCGGCGGGCCGGCCGAAGGCCTCGGCGATCAGGGCCCGCAGCGGCACGTCGGACCAGCCGATGTTCTCGGCGCGGACGACGCGGCCGTCGCGGTCGACCACCGCGGCGGCGGAGATGCCGATGCCGCCGAGATCGGCCGGGCGCAGGCCCCAGGCGGCGAGGACGCTCTCGACCAGGGCGAGGAAGGCGGGCGGCGTCATGCCGTCGGGGCGGCGCTGGTGGTGCTCGCGCCGGAACGGGCCGGCGCCGTCGCCGAGCGCGAGCCTGATACGGGTGCCGCCGAGATCGATCGCCAGGTTCATTTGATGCCCGCCGCGACGGCGCCCTCGATGAAATGCTTCTGGAAGGCGGCGAAGAACAGGGTGGTCGGCACGGCGCCGAAGATCGAGACCGCCATCACCTGCCCATATTGCGTGTTGAAGGCGCTCTGGAACGCGGCCATGCCGAGCGGCAGGGTTCTCAGGCTGTCGTCGGAGGCGACGATCAGCGGCCAGAGATAGCTGTTCCAGTTGAGGTTGAAGGTCAGCACCGCGACGACCACCACGCTCGGCAGCACCATCGGCATGACGATCGAGACCAGGATGCGCCATTCGCTCGCCCCGTCGATGCGCGCCGCCTCGATATAGGCGTCGGGGATGGCCAGCATGGCCTGGCGCAGGATGAAGATGCCGACCACGTTGAAGGCGGTGGGCAGCAGCAGCGCCGCATAGCTGTTGGCCCAGCCCAGCGCATGGATCTCCAGGAACAGCGGGATGACGATCGCCTCCAGCGGGATCATCACCGAGGCGAACACGAGGAAGCCGACCAGCCCGGCGCCGCGATAGGAGAACTTGGCGAGGCTGTAGCCGGCGAGCGCGCCGAGCACGATGGTGACCGCCACCGAGACCAGCGCCGCCAGGACCGAGTTGAGGAGGTAGGTCAGGAAGGGCCGCTGGCCGAAGGACGAGGTGAAGTTGCTCCAGCCGGCGCTGCCCATGCTGCCGAGGCCGGTGGAGAAGATCTCGGCATTGGTCTTGAACGCGGCCGAGACCATCCAGGCGATGGGGTAGAGCGTCAGGACCGCGGCGAAGACCACGACTGCGAGCGGCAGGAGACGGGCGGCGGCCGGCCTATGCATGGCGGTCCCTCAGGAGCCAGATCTGCAGGAGGCTGATCACCAGGATGCCGCCGAAGAGCACCACGGAATAGGCGCCGGCCCGGCCCATCTCCAGGAAGGAGAAGGAGGTCCTGTAGATCAGCAGCGTCAGGATCTGCGTGGCGCCGGCCGGCCCGCCATCGGTGAGGATCTGCTGGAAGGCGAAGGTCTTGAGGCCGTTGACCGTGGCCAGGACCACCACCAGGGCGATGGTCGGCTTCATCAGCGGCAGCGTCACGTGCCGCATCAGGGCGAAGCCGCCGGCGCCGTCGAGCGAGGCCGCCTCGTAATAGTCGCGCGGGATCGCCAGGAAGCCGGCGAGGAAGATGATGGTGTAGTAGCTCGTCGCGTGCCACCAGCTCATCAGAATCATGGCCCAGGGGGCATAGGCGCTGGAATTGAGCCAGGCGACCGGCGCCAGGCCGAGATCGCCGAGGGCGCCGTTGAGCGGCCCCTGGAAGTTGAACAGGAGCTTCCAGGTCAGCGCCACCGAGACCAGGGGCATCACCGAAGGCAGGAAGATCAGCGTGCGCCAGAGGCCGCGCGAGCGGCCGATCCGCGTCAGGGCATAGCCGAGGCCGTAGGAGAAGCCGATGACCGGCACCACGGTGTAGACGACATACACGATGGTGACGCGCAGCGCGTTGAGGAAGGCCCGGTCGCCCGCGAGCTCGGCGTAGTAGCGCAGGCCGACCCAGCGCGGCGGCGAGAGCAGGTCGTACTGGTTGAGGCTGATATAGACCGAGAACAGGATCGGGTAGAGCTGGAAGGCGGCGATGTAGAGGATCGCCGGGACGGCGAAGGCCGCGCCCCAGAGGCCGGGGCGATGACCCCTCGTGCCGATGATCCCTCTCGTCGCCATGCTGCTGTCTGTCCTTGCGGGCGCGGGCCGCGGCCCGCGCCGTCCTGTTTCGTGGTCCTGCGTCAGCGGGCGCGGATCTGGTCGATCTCGGCCGCCGCCTGGTCGAGCGCGTCCTTGACCGGCACGCCTTGCGCGAACTGCTCGATGGCGGTCTTGATCGCGGTGCCTTCCTGCGCCCAGGTCGGCGAGCGCCAGACGAAGGAGCCGTATGTCTGGCCGTCGGCGAAGACGGCGCTGCCGCGCGTCTGCTTGGCGACCTCAGTGTCGGCCCAGCCCTTGAGCCCGGTGACGTAGCCGGTGGCGGCGAGATAGCCGTCACCGTCCGCGGTCAGGAAGTTCAGGAACTCCCAGGCTTCCTTCTGGTGCTTGGAGCCGGCGGTGACGGCGAGCGCATAGGAGTTCAGCAGCGTGTGCGGCTGAGCCGGATCGCGCTGCGGCAGCTTGGCGACGACATAGTCCTTCTTGACCTCGTCGGAGTAGAGCGGCGGGGCCCAGATGCCGGCGATGGCCATGGACTGGCGGCCTTCGCTGAAGTCCTGCAGGGCGTTGACCGGGTTGACCGTGGCGAGGTTGGGGCCGCCGAGCCCGTCGGTGATCGGCTTCTGCCAGGTCTCGGTGAAGGCGGCGACGCAGGCCGGCGAGTTGATCGCCGCCTTGCCGTCGGGCCCGATGACGTCGCAGCCGTACTGCACCAGGATCGGCCAATATTGCTGGGCGTACCAATAGGGATCGAGGTTCCAGACCCAGTTGAAGCCGAGCCGCGTCACCTTGCCGGCAGCGTCCTTCTTCTGCAGCTTGGCCGAGAGGGCGAAGACGTCCGACCAGGTCTTGGGCCAGTTCTCCGGCTTGGTCACGTCGATGCCGATCTCGGCGAAATGCGCCTTGTTGAGGAACAGGGCGAGGGTGTTGAACTCTTCCGGCACGCCGTAGAGCTTGCCGTCGATGGTCAGGCCCGAGAGGGCCGCCGGCATGTAGCGCGCCTCGATCTCGGCCGCAGACTTGGCGCCGAAGGCGGCGGGATCGGCCTCAGCCAGGATGCCCTTGGCCGCGAATTGCGGAAAGAGATAGTCGAGCACGTTGACGATGTCGGGCGGGTTGCCGGCGGCGATGGCCGAGAGCAGCTTGACCTCGTAGTCGCCGTGCGGGTCCTCGTGCAGCTTGATGGTCACGTCCGGGTGCTTGGCCGTGTATTCCGCCGCCTTCTTGGCGATGAAGTCCGTCGCCGGCGGATAGGTGTGGTGCCAGAAGGTGAGTTCCACGGCCATGGCCGGGCTCGCCAGGGCGAGGGCCAGACCGGCTGCCACGGCCCGGCCGAGCAGAGCTGATTTGAGCGTGCGCACGCGTTCCTCCCGTGATCGCCGGGCCGTCGTCAGCGGCGCGATCGACCTTGTTGATTGATTTCGGTTCATCGGATCGGCGCCGGCATGGCCGGGATGCATCCGCCGGCAGCCGTCCGTCCGATCCTCCGGAAGGTTACAGCGGTACGATAAGCATCGCAATATATGTCATGTCTATTATTTTGATGCAAAACGTGTCAATCTGGCCGAAGCAAATCAGGCTGCGAGGCGATGCGATGGTGAAGCCCCGGGAACCGGATTCCCTGTTGTCGCGCGTGTCGCGCATGCCGTTCTCGAAGGCCGAGCGGCGCGTCGTCGAGTTCCTGCTCTCGATCGCCGAGTACGACGTCGCCAGCCTGACCTCGGCCGAGCTGGCGGCGCGCACGCGCACCAGCCGCTCGACCATCGACCGGCTGTCCAAGCGGCTCGGCTTCGCCGGCATCAAGGAGATGCGCCGGGCCCTGCTGCAGGAGAGCCGGGCCATGCACGCGCCGATCGCCGGCACGCCGCGGCTGGAGCCGGCGATCATCCCCTCGGACGGCCTGGGCGAGATCGCGCTCAAAGTGTTCCACAGCGCCTCGGTGCGGGCCCTGAAATTCGCCGAGATCCTGTCCGGCCGGCCCGAGCTCGGCCAGCTCGTCGCGGCGCTCGGCGAGGCGACGAACGTCCAGGTGTTTGGCGCCGGTGCCTCGGCGGTGGTGGCGCTCGACATGCACCAGCGGCTGCTGCGCCTCGGCATTCCCATCAACTTCGCCGAGGACCATCACAACCAGATCGCCTTCGCCTCGCTGATGGCGCCCGGGGACCTCGCCATCGCCATCTCCTATTCCGGGCGGACCCGGTCGACGCTGCAGGCGGCCGAGGTGGCCCGCCGGCGCGGAGCGCGCATCGCCGCGGTGCTCGGCGGCAACGGCTCGCCGCTGGAGGCGATCGCCGACATCCGCATCGTTACCCCGCCGGGCGTCAGCCTGTTCGGCACCGATGCGGTGATGACCCGCATCCTGGAGATGATGTTCAACGAGGTGCTGTTCCACTGCCTGGCGCGCCAGCATCCGGCCCTGCTGGACAACGTGGCGCGCATCGAGGAGACGCTGGGCGGCGAGCGGGCGACGGGCTGAGGACGCCGCAGTCCCTCCTCAGCGCGGCCACATCGCCGGTCCAGGCTCGGGGCGAATCACGTCGCTCCCGCGCGAGGCTCCTCCATGATCGATCGGCGATCCCTGTGGCTCTCCTGCGTGCTCGCCCTCGCCGCGGCGCTGCCCGCCGTCGCGACGGAGGGCGGGTCGGGCTACGGCCCGCAGCTCGAGGGCTTCGCCTATCCCTATGAGCTCAAGCGCTTCGCCTTCGATTCGCAGGGCAAGCACCTGGCCATGGGCTATATGGACGTGGCGCCGACGGGACGGCCGAACGGGCGCACGGCCGTGCTGCTGCACGGCAAGAACTTCTGCGCCGCCACCTGGCAGGACACCATCGTCGCGCTCGCCGCGGCGGGATATCGGGTGGTGGCGCCCGATCAGGTCGGCTTCTGCACCTCGACCAAGCCGGAGAGCTACCAGTACAGCTTCCAGCAGCTGGCGGCCAACACGCGGGCGCTGCTGGCGAGCCTCGGCATCCGCCGCGCCGTGCTGGTCGCCCATTCCACCGGCGGCATGCTGGCGACGCGCTATGCGCTGCTCTATCCCGAGGCGGTGGAGACGCTGGTGCTGGTCAACCCGATCGGCCTGGAGGACTGGAAGGCGCTCGGCGTGCCCTACCGCACCGTCGACGAATGGTATGCCCGGGAATTGAAGCTCTCGGCCGACGGCATCCGCGACTATGAGCGCAGCACCTATTATGTCGGTCGCTGGCGCCCCGAGTTCGAGCGCTGGGTCGACATGCTGGCCGGCCTCAACCAGGGGCCGGGCCACACGCTGGTGGCATGGAACTCGGCCCTGATCTACGACATGATCTTCATCCAGCCGGTGGTCTACGAGTTCGGCAATCTCCGGGTGCCGACCGTGCTGATGATCGGCGACGCCGACACGACCGCGATCGGCAGCGACATCGCCCCGCCCGCCGTCAAGGCCCGGCTCGGCCATTACGACGAGCTGGGCAAGCGCACCGCCAAGGCCATCCCCCGCTCGACCCTGATCGAGTTTCCCGGCCTCGGCCATGCGCCGCAGATGGAGCAGCCTGCGCGTTTCAACAAGGCGCTGATCGACGTGCTGGCCAAGGGCTGACACCGGCGGAGAGCTGTCGACAAGCCGGCGCTTCGTCGACCCGGGAGGTTTCGGGCTCGCCATGACGCGCGCAGTCACGGGTTCGCCGCCGCCGTCCGAACAGCCCCCGCCAATGTCTCGGACATCGACGTCGCGATCTTTTGCGCGGCCAAAGTCCGTGGCCAGACCAGATGGAAGCCGAGCCGCGGCGCGCCGGGCAGCTGCGCAATGCCGATCTGGCGATCGAGCGACACGACGGCGTCGATCGGCAGCACGGAGAGGTAGCCGTGATCGAGCACCAGATTGATGATGATCGAGAGGGCATCGACCTCGACCCATGGCGCCGCGCCGCCGCCGGTATCGTCGACCAAGGGCTCGAGCACCTCCCTGATCCGCTGTCGCAGCCCGCTTCGCAGGCTGGGAACCGCAATGGGATTGGAACGGGTCAGGCCTTGGAGCGACGGGGTGGCCGCGATCGCTGCCGCCGGGCCGACGAGAACGAGCTCGGATGAGAAGATCTCGATGGTTTCGAAGCGCTTGTGCCGCATGGCCGTGTCCATGAGGGCGATGTCGAAGCGCCCGGCCTTCAAGCCCTCCATCAGATCTTCGGCCGTCGTGCTGCTGACGAGGAGCTCGGGCTTCGCCTTGTCGGTCCGCCAGCTTGCCACCAGATTGGCCAGCCGCGCGGCCAGACGGCTCTCGTGGCCGATCGGAATGATCGTGCCGAGCTTGACGGTCCGGACTTCGCGCGCAAATCGCGTCTTTGCCGGCGCCGCGAGGCCGGACACGACCTCGACGAGGGCCAGCGAGATTTCGTCGAGCTTCAGGCCCCGTACGGAGGGTTCGCAGCCCATGCTCGTCCGCTGCAGCAGCGGGCAGCCGAGCATCGCCTCCAGCCGCGACATCTGGCGCGACAGGTTGGGTTGACCGATGCCCAGCACCTGCGCCGCGCGCCGGATGCTGCCGACCCGCACGACGGCGTTGAAATGAGACAGGAGGGCGATGGGGATCGGATTGCGCGCGGCCCAGGCCAGGGTCGTCCCGACGGTGGCGGCGGCATCGCGGTCGGCAAGGCCGGCCAGGGCGCGGAGCCCGATGACGAGATCGGACGACGACCTGGAGAGCGTCTCGCCCGCCAGCGTCAGGGACAGAGCGCCCTCGACCCGCAGGGCCAAGGTCATGGCGAGATCCGTCTCGAGCCTTTCGAAGGCGTCGGCAACGCTGGAGGGCGCCCGCCCGAGGAGCCGCCCGGCGCCGCGCACGGATCCTTCCTGCAGGACGGCGATCGCCATCGCCAGGGTCGCGATATCCATTCGATCGTCCCGAGCCTCCATGCCGACGGCCGCCAGCGCGCCGGCATGCATGGCGTGTCCGGCTTTTAGCATATCCCGCCAACCCGTCGCAGGCCGTAGACTTCGCCCCAAGGCACCATACGGGGATAGGTGAGCCGGTCCGTCATGGCCGGGCTCGTCCCGGCCATGACGGCGGAAAGCGCAGCGCACTTATCTTCAGACTCGCAGTTCGCGAGCGCGGAGGACTTTCGGACGATGGCTGATTTCGATCTTGTCCTCCGCGGCACCATCGTCCTGCCGACGCGGGTCGTCGGCGCGGGCTTCGTCGCCGTTTCCGGCGGCAAGGTCGCGATGATCGGCGAAGGGACGCCCCCGGCGGCACGGGAGCGTCATGACCTCGGCCAGGCCCTGATCCTGCCCGGAGCCATCGATGCGCAGGTCCATTCCCTGTCCCAGCGGGATCAGGAGGATTTTCAATGGTCGACGCGCTCCGCCGCGGCGGGCGGCGTGACGACGATCGTCGACATGCCCTATGACGAGGGCGATGTGGTCTCCTCCGCCGCGGCCGTCCGGCGCAAGGCTGCGCATGGCGAAGCGACGGCGCGCGTCGACTTCGCGCTCTATGGCACCGTCGACCCGACCGAGGGACCCGGCCGCATCGCCGAAATGGTCGATGCGGGCGTCTCTGCCTTCAAATTCTCCACCTTCGGCACGCATCCGACGCGGTTTCCGCGCATCCCGCCGGCACTTTTGATGGATTGCTTCGCGGCCATCGCGCCATCCGGCCTGACGGCCGGCGTCCACAACGAGGACCACGAGGCGGTCGAGGCCTATGCGGCGCGCACGAGAGCGGCCGGCATTTCCGACTGGCGGGCGCACGGCCTGTCGCGGCCGCCGATCACCGAGCTCCTGGCCATGCATCAGATCTACGAGATCGGCGCCGCGACCGGGTGCCCGGCGCATGTCGTGCATTGCTCCCTGGCCCGCGGCTACGACATCGCGGCCGGCTATCGCGCACAGGGGTTCGCGGCGACGGTGGAGGCCTGCATCCACTACCTCGTCCTGGACGAGGAGACCGACGTCCGCCGTCTCGGCGGCAAGGCCAAGATCAATCCGCCGATCCGGCCGCGTGCCGAGGTCGAAGGCCTCTGGCGCCACGTCGCGGCGGGACGCGTCACGCTGGTCTCGACGGATCACGTGAGCTGGTCGGAGGACCGCAAGACCGATCCGGACATGCTCGCCAATGCCTCGGGCGTGCCGGGGCTGGAGGTCATGGTGCCGCTGTTCGTCGCGGGGGCGCTGGCGCGCGGCATCCCGTTGTCCTGGGCCGCCAGGCTGATGGCCGAGAACCCCGCGCGGCATTTTCGCATCGACGGCACCAAAGGCGCGCTGACGCCGGGCCGCGATGCCGACATCACCGTCCTGACGCCCGAACCCAGGCTCTACGATGCCGCGGCGAGCGGGCACAACGTCGTGGGCTGGAGCCCCTATAACGGCCGCGAGATCCCCTGGCGCGTCAGCGGCACGTACCGGCGGGGCGAGCTGGTCTTCGACGGAACCTCGGTGCTGGCGCAGCCGGGCAGCGGCCGCTTCCTCCGCCCGCCGCAAACGCACCCGATCATGCGTTGAACCAGCCGATCCCTGGCCGAAATTGGGAATGAGCATGCTTCCTCCTGCAACGATTGCCCTGGGCGAGACAGCCCTGACCTTGAGTGACGTCGACGCGATCGCCCATCGCCGGGTCGGCCTCGACCTGTCGGCGTCGGGACGCGAGGCGATCGTCCGGGCGCGCGCGGTCGTCGACCGGCTGGTCGATGCGGGAATACCGGCCTACGGCATCACCACCGGCGTCGGCAGCCAGAAGGATTTCGGCGTCAGCCGCGATGCCATCGCTCGTTACAACGACCTGATGATCACCGCCCACGCCACGGCCGCCCCCGGTCCGACCGCGCCGCCCGCCCTGGTGCGCGCCGCCCTGGCGATCCAGCTTTCCCTCTTCGCCAAGGGGCGGTCGGGCGTGCGGCTGGAACTGGTCGAAAGCCTGCTCGCACGCCTGCAGGCCGACGACATGCCGTCCGCCCGGCTCGGATCGTCGGTGGGAGCGTCCGATATCGTGGCGATGAGCCAGCTTGCCGTTCCCTTGCTCGGCAAGGCGGGCATCGGCGCGGGCGGAGCCGGGCCGAGGCCGATCGGCGGCCTGGCCGCCAAGGAAGCCGTCTCGCTGCTGAACTCCAACAGCCTGATGCTGGCGCAGGCCGCCCTGGCCCTCGTCGAGGCTCGGGCTCTCCTCGATGCGGCGACGATCGCCGGGGCCCTGTCCATGGAGGGGCTTCGCGGCAATCTCCAGTCATGGGGCGCCGGCGTCGACGAGGCGCGGGGGCAGCCGGGGCAGAAGCGGACGGGCGCGGCGCTCAGGGCGGCCCTGGCGGGCAGCCGGCTCTGGCAGCCCGGCGAGGCTCGCTTCCTGCAGGATCCCTTGAGCTTTCGCTGCATCCCGCAGATCCATGGCGCGGCGGAGGCTGCCTATGACTTCGCCCACGCGATCTTCGAAACCGAGCTGTCGGCGGCTTGCGACAACCCGCTGATCGACACGGCGTCCGGCGCCTTCATCTCGCATGGCAACATGGAAACCACCGCTTGTGCCCTGGCGATGGACACGCTGCGGCAGGCGCTCGCCAAGGTGATCGAAGCCTCGGGCCAGCGCATTCACAAGATTCAATGGCCGGGCTTCACCGGGCTGCCGACGAGCCTGGCCGTCGAGCCGGGCGCCATCGGCGGCGTCCAGTTCCTCAATTTCGGTCACCTCGCCGGAGCCAATGTCGGCGCGGTGCGGCAGGCGGCTCATCCGGCGATGCTGAACTACTCGGGCCAGCTCGACGACGGCGTCGAGGACGTGGCCGGCAATGCGCCGCAATCCGTCGCCGAGACCGTGCGCATGCTGGTGCCTGCCTGGAACGTCGTGGCGATCGAGGCGGCCTGCGCGGCCTGGGCCATCCATCGGCGCGCCATTCCGGGCGAGGCGCTCGGCGAGGGTCTGAAGCCGCTCGTCGCGCAGATCCTGCCGATGCTGCCGATCGGAACCGAGGGGCAGACGATCTTCGACCTCGGTCCCGTCGTCGATCTCATGAAATCGGCGTTCGGCATCGCTCGATCCGTCTTCGACTGAGGAGGCGCCCTTGCCGACACCGACCAAGCCGGCCGACACCGATCAGAGCTTTCGCGGCGTCCTGGATGCCCTCGAACGGGCCGGCGATCTGCACCGGGTTGTGCGCCCGGTGGATCCTCGTTTCGAGCTCGGCACGGTCCTGTCCCTGCGCCAGCACGGTCCGGCACAGCTGTTCTCGAACGTGACGGGCCACGCCATGCCGGTGATCGGCAACGTCATGAACTCGCGCGCGCGGATTGCCGCGCTCCTGGGAACAGGCACGGCGTCCTTGCACGAGGTCATCCTCGATGCGCTCGCCTCGCCGATTCCGCCGGTCGTCGTCGATCATGCCCCGGTCCAGGAGGTGGTTCATCGGGAGCCGGTCGACCTCGCCCGCCTTCTGCCGGTGCCGACCTGGTTCGAGCACGAGACCGGGCCTTACATCACCGCCGGGGTCATCGTGGCGAAGGACCCCGAGACCGGCCGCCGCAACGTGTCGATCGCGCGCCTGCGGATCGATGGCGGCGGCCGCGTCATGGTGGGCATCGCCAAGAACCATCATCTCAATCTTCTGGCCGAAAAGGCCCGGAAGCTCGGGCAGAGCCTGCCGATCGCCGTCGCCATCGGCAATCATCCCGCCGTGCTTCTCGGCTCGCAGATGTATCTGGGGCTGGGCGACGACGAATATGACGTCGTCGGCGGCCTGCTCGGCGCACCGCTGCGCCTCACCCGATGCCTGACGGTCCCGCTCGAAGTTCCCGCCGGCGCGGACATCGTCCTCGAAGGCGCCATCGATGCCGACGATCCCGTCGAGGAGGGGGCGGTGTCGGAATTCCACGGCTTCTATGTCCGCTACGGGCCGGGCATCGGGGGAACGATCGCCTGCGTCACGCATCGCCGCGATGCGCTCTATCAGGCGATCCTGCCGGGCTACGCGCCCGAGCACTGCCTTCTCGGCGCGCTGGCGATCGAGGCCGTCTGCTGCCAGGCCCTGAGGCGCGTCATCCCCGCCGTGCGCCGGGTTCTCGTCACCGATGGCGGCATGGGGCGGCTGCATGCCGTGATCGTGATGCATCGCCCCCGCCTCGGCGAGGGCAAGCGGGCGATCATTCTGGCCATGGGCCAGATCAACCTGCTGAAATTCGTCGTCGTCGTCGAGGATGACGTCGATCCCGAGGATGCCGCGCAGGTGGAATGGTCGCTTGCCGCGCGGTTTCGCGGCGGGGAGGATCTCGTGGTTCTGCCCGGCATGAAGGCGGATCGCTGCGATCCCGTGCACGAGAACCTGACCGTCACCAAGATCGGTCTCGTCGCCTGCACCCGGCCCAGCGACGGCGAACGGGGCGGCCTGTCGGAATTCGCCCGCCCGCCCGCCGGGATTCTGGCTGAGGTCCGGGCTGATCTCGATCACTATTGAGGGGCATCACGGAGATGAGCCGTCCCGCCCGCATCATCGTCGCCGTGACGGGAGCCTCCGGCTTCGACTACAGCGTGAAGATTCTCGGCATGCTGCGCCTCGAGGCGGTCGAGACGCATCTGGTGGTCTCGCGGGCCGCCGTGACCGCGATGTCGCATGAGACGGACATGACGCTCGGCGCCATGAAGGAGCTCGCCGATCACTGGCACGACAATCGCGATATCGCCGCGCCGATCGCCAGCGGGTCGTTCCGCACCGCCGGGATGATCATTGCCCCCTGCTCGGCGAAAAGCCTGGCGGAAATCGCCATGGGCACCGGGGGAACGCTGATCGCCCGGGCGGCCGATGTCGTTCTCAAGGAGCGGCGCCGGCTGGTCGTCCTGTTCCGCGAAACGCCGCTGCATCTCGGACATTGCCACAACATGCTTCGCCTGACCGAGATGGGCGGGATCGTGATGCCGCCGGTGCCGGCCTTCTATCCGAGACCGACGACGATCGACGAGATGGTGACGCACACCGCAGGGCGCGTGCTCGACCTTTTCGATCTCGATATCCCCCTGGACGGGCGCTGGAAGGGAGGCTGACCGATGCCGTCGCGGGACGACCGCCTGTGGAACGATCTGATGGCTCTGGGCGGGCTGACCGATCCGGGCCGGCCCTACACGCGCCGCTGCTTCACGGACCGGTTTCTGGAGGGGCGCCGCTGGCTCTCGCAACGCTTCGAGGACGCGGGCCTGCGGGTGCGCCTCGACGAGGGCGGCAATCTCATCGGGCGCCTCGAGGGCGGCGACCCGTTCTTGCCGGTGCTGGCGATGGGATCCCATTCCGACACGGTGGCGTCGGGAGGCCGTTTCGATGGCCCGCTGGGGGTGCTCGCGGGGCTGGAAGTGGTGCGCAGGCTGCGCGATCGCGGCATCGCCCTGCGCCATCCCGTCGAGATCATCGATTTCCTCAGCGAGGAGCCGAGCGATTACGGCCCATCCTGCATCGGCAGCCGGGCGATGACCGGCTTTCTCGACGAGCCGATGCTGAGCCTTGCGAATGCGGACGGCGAGACCTTGGCATCGGCGATGCGGCGCATGGGGGCCGACCCATCCAGGCTCGCCGGTCCCCGGCGCAACGACGTGGCCGCCTTTCTCGAGCTCCACATCGAGCAGGCGCGCGTCCTGGAGACGCGCGGATGCAATATCGGCATCGTCACCGGCATCGTCGGCATCGCGCGCGTCGAGATCGAATTCACCGGTGCGGCGGACCATGCCGGGACGACACCCTTCCATGTCAGGCAGGATGCCCTGGTGGCGGCAGCCGCCACGATCTCGGCGGTGCGCCGACTGGGCGAAGCCTTCGCCGCCCGCAGCCAGGACTATTTCATCGCGACGACCGGGTGCATCGCCATTCAGCCCAACGCCGCCAATGTCGTGCCGGGCACGGCGCGCCTGGTGATCGAGGCGAGGGCGGAGCGATCCGCGCATCTGTCGGATTTCCTCGACGAGATTTCCCTGGCGAGCCTCGAAGCCGCCTCGGCGGCAAACGTGCAGCGAACCGCGTTTCGACCCTTGTCCCGCTCCGAGCCTGCGCCGAGCGACCCGCGGCTGCGCGAGCATCTCATGGCGGCCGCCGACGCCCTGGCGCTCACCGCGATCCCGATGGCGAGCGGGGCAGGGCACGACGCTGGCTTCATGGCGAGGATTGCGCCGATGGCCATGGTCTTCGTCCCGAGCCGCGACGGGCGCAGCCATTGTCCCGAAGAATGGACCGATGCGGCAGCCTGCAGCGAGGGGGCGTCGGTCCTGTTCGAGGCCCTGTTGCGCATCGACGGCGACGACCGGTTCGCGACCAGGGATGGCGCCTCGAGTCCGGCTCGCTCAGACTAGATAGCCGGCCCAGCGCCGCTCCGCCGCGCGGAACAGGGCGACGAGGACGAAGGTGAGCCCGAGGTAGATCGCCGCCGCCGTCACATAGGGCTCGAACAGGATGTAGGAGGTGAGGGTGATGGTGCGGGCGACGCCCGTCACCTCCATCAGCGTCACCGTGCTGGCGAGCGAGGTGGCGTGCATCAGCATGATCGCCTCGTTGCCGTAGAGCTGCAGCGAGCGCGTCAGCATGGCCGGCAGCAGGATGCGCCGCGCCACGGTGAAGGGCGACAGGCCGTAGGCGCGCGCCGCCTCGACCTCGCCCAGCGGCAGGTGGCGCAGGCCGCCGGCGAAGATCTCGGTGGTGTAGGCCGTGGTGTTGAGCACGAAGGTCAGGAGCACGCAGACGAGCGGGCTCGACAGCCAGGGCCAGAGGAAGCTCTTGCGCAGGAGGTCGAACTGCGCCAGGCCGAAATAGATCAGGAAGAGCTGCACCAGGAGCGGCGTGCCGCGGAAGACCAGCGTGTAGCCGGCGACCGGCAGGCGGATCCAGGCCGAGGCGGCGTTGCGCGCCAGGGCGAGGCCGAGCGACAGCGTGAAGCCGAGGGCGAGCGAAGCCAGCGTCAGGCCGATGGTGAGGCCGGTGCCCTGGAGATAGAGCGGGGCATTGTCGGCGATGATCGACCAGTTCATGGCGCCGCCTCTCGCCGCGTGGGGTCGAGGCGGCGGCCGAGCCAGGTGAGCAGCAGCACCGAGGCCAGGGTGAAGGCGAGGTAGAAGCCGCCGGCCACGAGGTAGAAGGTGAAGGGCTGGCCGGTCGCCTCGGCGGCCGCCTTGGCGCTGAGCATCACGTCCTGCAGGCCGATCAGCGAGGCGAGGGCCGTGGCCTTCAGCAGCACCAGCCAGTTGTTGGTGAAGCCGGGCAGGGCGAGGCGCGCCATCTGCGGCAGCAGGATGCCGGTGAAGATGCGCACGGGACGCAGGCCGTAGGCGCGCGCGGCCTCCACCTGTCCGCGCGGGATGGCGAGGAGGGCGCCGCGGAAGGTCTCGGTCATATAGGCGCCGAAGATCACGCCGAGCGTCGCGGTGCCGGCGATGAAGGGATCGAGCTCGACCGTCGCATCGCTGCCGGCCGCGGCGAGGAGATCGTTCACCAGCGTCGGCAGGCTGTAGAAGGTGAGCAGCATCAGGACGAGGTCGGGGATGCCGCGCACCACGGTGGTGTAGAGCTCCGCCAGCAGGCGCAGCGGCGCGCTGGCGGAGAGCTTGCAAGCGGCGCCCGCCAGCCCGATCGCGATCGAGAGCACGAGCGCGCCCGCCGCTAGCTGCAGCGTGACCCACCCGGCCCCGAGGATCGTGGCGGCATAGGCGGCGACCATGCCTTACTCGGCGCCGAAATATTTGGCGTTGAGGGCGGCGATCGCGCCGTTCTCGCGCAGCTTGGCGAGGCCGGCGTTGACCGCCTTCAGGAGCGCGGCGTTGCGCTTGTTGATGGCGATGGCGACGCCCTCGCCGAACTCCGGCGCGTCCTTGCCGGTGTAGCGCGGGCCGACCAGCGCGAAGTCCTTGCCGTCCTCGCTCTTGAGGAAGGCGTGGGTGATCTGCGCCTCGTAGCTCATGTGCAGCTCGGCGCGCCCGGAGGCGAGCTCGAGATAGGGGGCGCTCCCGCTGGTGTAGCGCTTGATGTCGGCGCCCGGGAAGGTCTTGGTGACGAAGGCGTCCATCGGCGTGCCGGTCTGCACGGCGATGGTCTTGCCCTTCAGCCCCTCGGGCGTGAACTCGTAGGCCGCGCCCTTCTTCGCCACGAAGCGGAACACCGGGTGGTCGTAGATGTCGCTGAAGGCGAGGACCTTGCGGCGGGCCTCGGTGACGGTGAGCTGGGAGATCAGGGCGTCGTACTTGCCGCTGATCAGGCCGGGGATCATGCCCTCCCAGGCGGCGTTGATGATGTTGCACTTGAGCGCGGCGGCCTCGCACACCGCCTGCATCAGCTCGACGTCGTAGCCGACGACCTTGCCGCTGCTGTCGACGGATTCGAAGGGCGGGAAGGTGGCGTCGGTGGCGATGGTCACGGTGTCGCCGGCGGCAGCGGCAGGCGACGCGCCGAAGGCGGCGGCGACGAACAGCGCGGCGCCGAGCAGGCGGAAGGACGGCTTCATGGATTCCCCTCGGGTTGACGGCCGGTCGGTGCCGGTCCGGTTGCTGGGCAGGCCCGCGGCGCGGACCCGCGGAAGACGGCGGGCGGTCAATGCAGGCGGCCCGCCAGGAACTGCTGCAGGCGCGGGCTCTGCGGCCGCTCGAAGATCTCGGCCGGCGCGCCGCGCTCCTCCACCAGGCCCTGGTGCAGGAACATCACCTCGCTGGAGACGTGGCGGGCGAAGCCCATCTCATGGGTGACGATCACCATGGTGCGGCCCTCCTCGGCGAGCGCCTGCATCACCTTGAGCACCTCGCCGACCAGCTCGGGGTCGAGCGCGGAGGTCGGCTCGTCGAACAGCATCACCTCCGGCTCCATGGAGAGAGCGCGGGCGATGGCGACGCGCTGCTGCTGCCCGCCGGAAAGCCGGCCGGGATGGCGGTCCAGCACCTCGCGGCCGAGGCCGACCTTGGCGAGGTTGGCGCGGGCGCGGTCCACCGCCTCGGCCCGGGAGAGGCCGAGGGCATGGACCGGCGCCTCGATCAGGTTCTGCAGCACGGTCATGTGCGACCACAGGCAGAAGTTCTGGAACACCATGGAGAGGCGGGTGCGGATGCGCTGCAGCTGGGCCGGGCTCCTGGCCCGGAGCTCGCCGGTGCGCCGGTCGGCCACCGTGACGAGGCGCTCGCCGCCGACCTCGACCGAGCCGCGATGCGGCCGTTCCAGGAAGTTGATGCAGCGCAGGAAGGTGCTCTTGCCCGAGCCGCTCGAGCCGAGGATGCTGACGACGTCACCGGCCTTGGCCGACAGGCTCACGCCCTTCAGCACCTCATGCGGGCCGTAGCGCTTGTGGATGTCGTCGACGGCGAGCTTCAGCACCGGCGCATCTCCGCCGCGGCCGGCATGGCGGCGTGCCGATGGCGCTCCCGGCCGGCGGTGGTGCCGGCCTGGCCGGCGGTGGTGCCGGCCTGGCCGGCGGTCGTGCCGGCATCGCCATGCCGCCTCCTCAGCATCCCCTGCTCCCGTTCCCGTCCGCCGGGCGCGCCCGGTCCTCTCGATCGGCCCATCAAGCAAGAGCTGGAACGAGGCACAATTGATGATTCGTCAGCCGAGAGGTGATGGTGCTTCATGTATAAAAAGTTATCTCCTTGAACGCTTGTTGTGCAATTTTCAAAATCATGAACTGTCGTCAAGTGACGGCTGAGGAACCGTCACTTCACGGGTCCGCCGCACCGTGGCTAAGAGAGTTCCGCAGACAAGCGCACTGCGCTTTCCGCCATGACGGACCGCCTCACCTATCCCGGGCGACATCCGACAACCAGGAGCCAGCCGTGACCGACCTCGACCTTCTGCCCCCGGGCCTCGTCGTCAACACCATGAAGGGCGACGTCGCCGAGCACCGCGCCGGCGCCTGGCTCGCCTGGGACGGCAGCCTCGACCTCGACTGCGCCATCGTCGGCGTGCCCTATGACGGCGCCTCGGTGGTGCGCAGCGGCTCGCGCCACGGCCCGGATGCGGTGCGCCAGGGCCTGATGTACTTCACCACCTATTCCAGCCGCGACCGGCGCGCCATGACGAATTTCCGCGCCGCCGACATCGGCGACGTGCCTGTCGTGCTCACCGACATGGAGACGACGTTCCGTCGCATCAGCGACACGGTGCGCACCCTGGTCGCGCGCGGCATCGTGCCCGTGATGCTGGGCGGCGACCATTCCATCGCCTTCCCCAACCTGCGCGGGGTGATCGAGGCGCTGGGGCCGGGCAAGCGGCTCGGCGTCATCCATCTCGACGCGCATCACGACCTGCGCAAGGCGCATCTCGGCGCCGAGTCGAGCGGCGTGCCGTTCCGCAAGACGCTGGAGATGCCGGGCACGCTGCTCGGCGGGCGCAACCTCGTCCAGGTCGGCATGGCCGAGTTCACCAACTCGCCGCAGCTCGACGACTATGCCGCCGAGATGGGCGTCACGGTCATCCCGGGCCTGGCGGTGCGCGAGCGCGGCATCGCCGACGTGGTCGAAGAAGCCCTGCGCGTGGCCGGGGAGGGGACGGACGCGATCTACCTCTCCGTCGACATCGACGTGCTGAGCCATGCCGTGGCGCCCGGCACCGCGGCGCCGAACCCGTTCGGCCTCGATCTCCACGACGTGCAATATGCGATGCGTCGCATCGGCGCGAGCGGCAAGCTCGTCGGCGCCGACCTCGTGGAGATCTCGCCGCCCTTCGACCCGCGCAACATCACCGGCTCGACCGGCGCCTCGCTGATCCTCAGCCTGCTCTACGGGCTGTCGAGCAGGCCGTCCTCGCCGGCCTGAGCCGTGGGCGTCAGGCTCAGCATCTGGCCGAAGCGGCCGAGCAGCCAGTGCAGGAACAGCCGGACGGCGGAGCGCTCGAGCCGGTAGCCGTCGCACAGGACGTACCAGCCGCCGGTCGCCTGGATGGTGGCCGCGAAGGGACGCAGCAGCGTGCCTTCGCCGATATAGGAAGCTGCGAGCGTGTCGCTGACCAGCACCATGCCGACGCCCTCGGCGGCGAGGTCGATGGCGATGCCGAGGTCGCTGCAATAGAGGTGGCGGCGATAGCGCTCGAAGACGTGCTCGCCCTCCGCGGCGAGCCAGCGCCGCCACTCGGTGCCGTCGTCCTGGTGCAGCAGGATCACGTCGGTGAGGTCGGAAGGCCGGGTCAGGGTGCGCCCGGCCCGCTGGAACAGCAACGGGCTGCAGGCGGGCGCGATCGCGACCATCTCCAGGAGCGCCGACCATTTGCCCGGCCAGGAGCCGGTGCCGAACAGGATGCCGAGATCGGCATCCGCCGCCTCGGCCACGCGCTCGTTGTCGAAAAGGCGGATATGGCATTCGATGCCGGGGTGGTCGGTGCAGAACCCGGCGAGGTTCTTGGCGAGCCATTTGCCGGCAAACATCGGCGGACAGGCGATGGTGAGCCGGCCGCCGACCTCGCCGGCATCGGCGAGGCTGTGGGCGGTGCGGGCGATGTCGCGCAGGGCGGTGCCGACCGAGCGGGCGAAGACGCGTCCGGCATCGGTGAGGACCACGCCGCGTCCCGCCTTCTCGAACAGGGCGACGCCGAGCGCCTCCTCCAGCCGGCGCAGCTGGTGGCTCACCGCGCTGTCGGTCAGGCTGAGCTCGAAGGCGGCCTTGGCCAGGCTCTGGTGGCGGGCGGCGGCCTCGAAGGTGCGCAGCGTGGCGAGGGGCAGGTTGCGGAGCACGGGTTCGGTATTCCCAGGCGGCAGCCCGGCGGGCGATCGCCTGTTCTGGCCCTGCCGGCCGTGCCTGTCCAGAGCCGCGCCGCCGCCCGTGCCTCAGGTCGCTGCGGCGCCCGGGCGCGGCGCGAGGTGGATGCCGGCGAGCATGCAGCGCACCGAGCCGCCGGCGAGCTCGATGGTCGGCACCTCGAGCGGCAGCAGCACGGCGAAGCGCTCCAGCCTCGTCCGCTGCGCCGGCCCGAGCGCGGCCAGCGCGCGCGCCGAGAGCGCCAGCACCCGGCCCTCGCGACCCTGCAGCTCGATGGCGTTGCCGGCGAAGGCGGCGATCTCATCATGGGAGAGGTCGATCACCGCGCGTCCGCCCTCGGCGAGGCGCGCTGCGACCTCGGCCCGGCGGGCGGCGTCCGGGATGGCGCCGAGGCCGATCAGGCTGAACTCGGTGCCGACGCACATCAGCACATTGGTGTGGTAGATCGGCCGGCCCGCCGCGTCGACCGCGTCGAACACCATCGGCTCGAAGTTGAAATGGGTGCAGAAGCGTTCCAGCGCCACCTCGTTGGTGCGGTTGGAGCGCGCGGCATAGGCGACGCGCTCGACATGGTCGAGCACCATGGCGCCGGTGCCTTCGAGGAATACGCCGTCCTGCTCGAGCCCGGAATAGTCGATCACGTCCTGGACGCGGTAGCGCTGCTTCAGCATCTCCACCACGTCCTGGCGCCGCTCCCGGCGCCGGCTCGGCGAGAACATCGGGTAGATCGCCACATGCCCGCCGGCATGGGTGGAGAACCAGTTGTTGGGGAAGACGGAATCGGGTGTGTCGCAGCCCTCGTCCTCGAAGAGGTGCACGGCGATGCCGGCCGCCTCCAGCCGCTCGGCCGCTCGCGTGACCTCGGCATGGGCCGCGGCGGCGACCGGGGCTCCCTCGGGCGCCTCGCGGGCCTGGAAGGCGTTGTCCGCCGCGGTCGCCGGGTTGGGGTGGAAATGGTGCGGGCGGATCATCACCACGGCGCGCGGCGCCTGGACCGAAGGCTTGTGCATGTCAGCGGGCTCCGGCCGCCGTGCGGGTGCGTGGCGTCGCGGGGGCCAGCAGGCCGAAGAGGTCGCGCGGGTCCTGCGGCTCGGTCAGGAGATCGATCTCCTCGTAGAAGTCGGTGCCCTCGATCCGGTCGTCGAGATAGCGCAGGGCCGAAAAATCCTCGGTGGCGAAGCCGACGGAATCGAACAGGGTGATCTGGTCGGGCGCACGCCGGCCGGGCGCCTCGCCGGCGATCACCCGCCAAAGCTCGGTCACCGGGAAGTCGGCCGGCATCTGCTGGATCTCGCCCTCGATGCGCGTCTGCTCCGGCAGCTCGACGAAGACGTCGGCCCGCGCGAGGATGTCGCGGGCGAGCTCGGTCTTGCCGGGGCAGTCGCCGCCGACCGCGTTGATGTGCAGCCCGGCTCCCACCATGTTGTCGGAAAGGATGGTCGCCTTCTGCTTGTCGGCGGTGACCGTGGTGACGATGTCGGCGCCCAGCACCGCCTCGCCGGCGCTCGGCGCCACCGCAATGTCGAAGCCGTGCGGGGCGAGGTTGGCGAGGAACTTGGCCGTGGCGGCGGGATCGATGTCGTGGACGCGCAGGCGGCGGATGCCCAGCAGGGCCTTGAAGGCGAGCGCCTGGAACTCCGATTGCGAGCCGAGCCCGATGATTGCCATGACGGCGGCATCCCGGCGGGCGAGGTAGCGGGCGGCGAGCGCCGAGGTCGCGGCCGTGCGCAGGGCCGTGGCGATGGTCATCTCGGCCAGCAGGCGGGGATAGCCGGTGCCAACATCGGCGAGCACCCCGAAGGCGGTGACGGTCTGCAGGCCGGCCCGCGTGTTGCGGGGATGGCCGTTGACATATTTGAAGCCGTAGAGCGCGCCGTCGCTGGTCGGCATCAGCTCGATGACGCCGTCGCTGGAATGGCTGGCGACGCGCGGCGCCTTCTCGAAGGCGGCCCAGCGCCGGAAATCCTCTTCGATATAGCCGGCGAGGCCGGTGAGATAGGGCTCGATGCCGACCGCGCCGATCAGCCGGACCATGTTGCCGACACCGACATAGCGAACCATGACGCGATCTCCGCTGTTCTCTGTGTCGGACTCTAGGATGGAGCAATCTGCAGCATAAATTGCAAAGATGAGCAATTTTGTGCGATGATTCGTTCAGATTGCTCACTGTGAATGCGCAGATCTCATGCACATCTTCGACGACCTCGACCACCGGCTGATCGGCGCCCTGCGCGAGGACGGCCGGGCGCCGGTCTCCAAGCTCGCGGCCATCCTCGGCGTGACGCGGGCCACGGTGCAGGCGCGGCTCGACCGCCTGCTCGAGTCCGGGGCCGTTCTCGGCTTCACCATCCGCTCGCGTCAGGACGCCGACGCCAACGCCATCCGGGCGGTGATGATGATCGAGGTCATGGGGCGCTCGACCACGGCGGTGATCCGCCAGCTGCGCGGCCTGCCGGAGCTCCACGCGCTGCACACCACAAACGGCACCTGGGACCTGGTGGCCGAGATCCGAGCCTCCAGCCTCGGCGATTTCGACCGGGTGCTGCGCGAGGTGCGCACCATCGACGGCATCCTCAACAGCGAGACCAGCATCCTCCTGAGCTCGGTGTGATAGGCTTGGCGCCGTATCCGCGCGGAGGCCGTGATGGCCAGGACCGTTCCCCTCCTTTGCCTGATCGCAGCCCTGCTGGCGGGCACCGTGCTCCCCGCGATGGCGGACGGCACGGAGCCCTGGCCGCCGCGCAGTTTCGGCAGCGGCACCGCGGCGGTCGCCATCACCACGGCCTGGGCGTCCCGCCTGCGCGCGGTGGCCGACCTCGCCGGCCTCGAGGCCGCGGCCGGCGGGCCTGGCCGGCTCGAAGCGGTGGAGCAGGGCGAAGCGCCCCGTGCCGTCTATGGCTGGACCGGCGCGGGCGGGCGCGGGCATCTCACCGTGCTGCTCTACCGCTCCGGCGGCTTCGCCGCGATCGTGGATCCGGCGGACGCGCGGGGTGAGATCGTGCTCAACAGCTTCGGCGCCTTCGTCTGCCCGGCCTGCGCCCCGCCGGTGAAGGCCTGCGGCCGGCGCCCGTCCTGGGTGCCGCATTCGCTGCACTGGGACGTGTTCGACTGTGGCTGCACCCTGACCGGGCCGCAGAGCCTGGCGGGCGGGGCCTGCTGAGCCTCGGGCTGACAGGGGCTTGGCCGCGAAGGCGTGGCTCCGGCACGGCGCGCGCCGAGAGTGAGCGAATGCTCCGCGCCGACGGGAGATCAGCGATGCCGTGCCTAGCCCGTTGGATCACTTTTCCAGTTGTGGAAGCTAATCCGTTGGATTAGTATCTGCCATGGCTCGAACGGTTCCGATCAGCGTCGTGGAAACGCCGGAATTTCTGTCGGCAACCCGCAAGCTCATGAGCGATGAGGAGCGGGCGCTTCTGGTGGATTATCTCGCCTACAATCCGACGGCGGGCGACCTCATCCCCGGAACGGGTGGCGTGCGGAAGCTGCGATGGGATTGGAAGGTCGGGGCAAGCGCGGCGGGGCACGGGTGATCTACTTCCACCACGACGCCGGAATGCCGCTCTTCGCGTTGACGGCCTTCGCCAAGAACGAGCAGGCCGATTTGAGCCAGCAGAATCGCAACGAGTTCCGGCAGCTTGCGACGCTGCTGGTCGAGGCATTCAAGAGGAGAACACCTTGAGCAAGGTTGCCGACAGCATCGGGCGCGCCCTTAAGGAAGCGGTGGCCTACGCCGAGGGCAAGGCGGACGAGAGCGCCTATCGCATCCATGTGCCGGAGAGGATCGACGTGAAGGCGATCCGGACACGCCTGTCTATGACGCAGGAAGAATTCGCAGGCCGGTTCGGGTTCAGCGTCAATACGCTACGCCATTGGGAACAAGGGTCGCGTCAACCCGAAGGGCCGACGAGAGCCTATCTCCTGGTGATCGAGCGGGCGCCCAAGGCGGTCCAGAAGGCTTTGCAGGCCATATGATGGGTGAGGTGTTCTGGATGCCGATGTCAGAGCCGTCGATCGCAGGTGTCTTTCGTCCACACTGAAAAAGCTGACGGTCATCGCCTGCCTCTATGGCCGGGCCTCGCGGACCACGCTATGTTGCAGCGCAGCACGCTTGCCCGGTCGTCAGCATCCCACGCTTCCTCTGCGCGCTTTTCCATATTGTGCAGGGCTGGCCGGCAATGGTAGGGATCTCCTAAAATGGCCTGTGAATTTTTCGGGCCGCATCCATCCCCCACCTCCGGAGATCCCATGACCGACGTCCAGCCTGCCCGCCGTGGCCTTCTGGTGGCCGGAGCCCTCGGCGGCTTCGGTCTGATCGCCGCCGGCGCCGGCCGCGCCGCCGCCGAGGACTCCGCTTCCTCGACCCTGGACGCCGTACGCAGCAGCGGCTCGCTCAAGATCGGCGTCGCTCAGGGCGAGCCGTGGTTCTTCAAGGACCAGGCCTCGGGCGAGTGGAAAGGCATCGGCTGGGGCGTCGGCGTCGCCCTGGCGCGCGAGCTGAACGTCCAGCCCGTGCCGGTCGAGACCTCCTGGGGCACGGCGATCGCCGGCCTGCAGGCCGGGCAGTTCGACGTGATGTTCGCCATGGACGCCACGCCGCAGCGCGCGCTCGCGGCGGAGTTCCCGGTGCAGCCGATGTTCTTCTACGCCCAGGCGGTGCTGGCCAAGGACGGGCTCGACGCCGCGACCTGGCAGGCGCTGAACAAGCCGGACGTGAAGATCGGCGTGGTGCTCGGCACCTCGCCCGACCGCGACATCACCGTGCGCCTGCCGCAGGCTGAGATCCAGCGCTTCCCCAATGCCGACGAGGCGGGCGCCGCCTTCGCGTCCGGCCGGGTCGACGCCCTGTCGCTGTTCCATCCCGCCCTGGTGATGATGGCCAAGCGGCTCAGGCGCGGCACGGTGCTCGTGCCGACCCCGGTGCGCGCCTCCGCCTCCAGCGCCGGCGTGCGGCGCGAGGCCGACAAGTCCTGGCGCGACTGGGTCGGCCATGCCATCGGCTATCTCTACGAGACCGGCGAGACCCAGCGGATCTACGAGGAGTTCCTTGCTTTCCGCGGCATCGACCCCACCAAGGCGCCCGGCCTGGTGCCGGCGACCTGGACCCGGGGCTGAGGCGCCGGTGCGGCGGGCCATGACCGGACGGTGCTGAGGTGGCCTACCACTGGGACTTCTCGGCGGTCACGCGCAACGCCGACGCTTTCGCGGCCGGGCTCGTCAACACGGTGCTGCTCTCGGCCGCCGGCATTGCCGTCGGCCTGGCGCTCGGGCTCGTCGTGGCGCTGATGCGCCTGTCCGGCCGGCGCGTGCTGGCCTGGCCGGCGCTCGCCTTCGTCGAGTTCTATCGCAACACTCCGCCGCTGGTGCACCTGTTCTGGTTCTTCTACGGCCTGCCCATGGTGCTGGGCCTGACGCTCAGCCCCTTCGTCGCGGCGCTCTCGGCCCTCGGCATCCAGTCGGCCGCCTTCTTCGCCGAGGTCTACCGCGCCGGCATCGTCTCGGTGGAGCGCGGCCAGTGGGAGGCGGGCCGGGCGCTCGGCATGGGCCGGGCCCGGCTGATGCGCCGGGTGATCCTGCCGCAGGCGCTCCGGCGCATGGTGGCGCCCTTCGTCGACCGCTCCTTCGAGCTGATCAAGACCACCACGCTCGCCGCGGCCCTGACCTTCCAAGACCTGGTCTACAACGCCATGGTGGTGACCACCCAGACCTATCGGCCGCTGGAGGTCTACACGGCGGTGGCAGTGATCTTCTTCCTGCTGCTGTTCAGCCTCAGCCAGCTCGCCGAATGGCTCGACGCGCGCATGAAGCGCCGGGGCGGCTAGGCCATGGAGCAGCTGCAGTTCGGCGAGATCCTCGTCCATACCGACCTTCTCTTGCGCGGCGTCTGGCTGACGGTGGCGCTCTGGGCCATCGCCTTCGGCGCCGGCCTGACGGCGGGCCTCGGCCTCGGGCTGGCTCGCCTCTCCGCCCGCCGCTGGATCGCCTGGCCGGCGCGCGCCCTGGTCGAGGCGTTCCGCAACACGCCGGTCTTGATCCAGCTGATCTGGTTCTACTACGCCCTGCCCGTCCTCACCGGCATCCAGCTGCCGGCCTTCGCCGCCGCCGCCCTGGCGCTCAGCCTCAACGCCACGGCCTATTGCGCCGAGATCTATCGCGGCGGCATCCGCTCGATCCCGCGCGGGCAGTGGGAGGCCGGCCGCGCGCTCGGCATGGCCGCGCCCCGGCTGATGCGGCGCGTGATCCTGCCGCAGGCGGTGCGGCGCATGCTGCCCGCCTTCACCAACCGCGGCGTCGAGCTCGCCAAGAACACCTCCGTCGCCTCGATCGTCACGGTCAACGAGCTGCTCTACCAGGCGCGCATGCTGAGCTCGGAATATTACCTGCCGCTCGAGACCTTCACGGTCGTGGCGGTGATCTATTTCGTCCTGATCTATCCCGGCACGCTGGCAGCCTATGCGCTGGAGCGGCGGCTGGCCGCAAAGGGGGCCTGACATGTCCTTCGTCCTCCAGGCCCGGGACCTGCACAAGCGCTTCGGCGAGACCGAGGTGCTCAAGGGCATCGGCCTCGACGTGAAGGCCGGCGAGCGCATCGCCATCCTCGGCTCCAGCGGCTCGGGCAAGAGCACGCTGCTGCGCTGCCTCAACCTCCTGGAGACGCCGAGCCGCGGCGAGATCCTGCTCGACGGCAAGGCCGTGGGCCGGCCGGGCCGCGACGGCGCGGTGCGCTACGGCGAAACCGAGCTCAATCGGCTGCGCATGCGCGTCGGCATGGTGTTCCAGCAGTTCCACCTGTTCCCGCACCGCTCGGTGCTGGAGAACGTCATGGAAGGGCCGCGCTTCGTGCTCGACAGGCCGCGGGCCGAGGCCCAGGCGCTCGCCGAGCGCCACCTCGCCCGGGTCGGCCTGGCCGACAAGGCCGGCGCCTATCCCGCGAACCTGTCGGGCGGCCAGCAGCAGCGCGTCGCCATCGCCCGGGCTCTGGCCATGGATCCGGAGATCCTCCTGTTCGACGAGCCGACCTCCTCGCTCGATCCGGAGCTGGTCGGCGAGGTGCTGGAGGTGATCCGCGGCCTCTCCGCGGAGGGGCGCACCATGCTGCTGGTCACCCACGAGCTCGGCTTTGCCTATCACTTCGCCACCCGCGTCCTGTTCCTGCACGACGGGCACATCCTCGAGGACGGGCCGCCCGACATCGTGCTCAAGGCGCCGCGCGAGGAGCGCACGCAGCAGTTCCTGGCGCGCTTCACCGCCTTCCGGTTCTGAGATGACGGGGACCGGCACCCTCGCGGCCTTCGCCGCCGGACTCGCCTTCGAGGACGTGCCGCCCGACCTTGCCGCCAAGATCGCCCTGCACCTTCTCGATACGGTGGGCTGCGGCATCGCCGGCGCCGAGACGGGCCTCACCCGCAACCTCATCGGCTTTGCCGGCGGCGAGCTCGCGGCCGGCCCGTGCCGGGTGCCGGGCACGCCGGCCGCGTTCGGCCCGGCCGGGGCGGCCTTCCTCACCAGCGCTGCGATGAACGCGCTCGACCATGACGACGGCTTCGAGGTCGACGGCCGCGGCATGGGCCATCCCGGGGCGAGCCTGGTCGCGGCGGCGCTGAGCGCGGTGTGGCAGCGGCCGGTGGACGGGCGCAGCCTGATCGCGGCGCTGGCGGCGGCCTACGAGATCAACGCGCGCGTCATCCTGTCGATGCAGCCCAGCTACGAACGCTTCCGCGAGGTCTACGGCGTGTGCCAGCACCAGGCGATCGGCGCGGCCGTCGCCTATGGCCGCCTCGCCGGGCTCGATGCCGGCGGCCTGGAAAACGCCTTCGGCCTTGCCGGCACGCTCGCGCCGGTGCCGAGCCTGCGCAAGTACAATTGGCAGAGCCGGCCGCTGGTCTCGTTCAAGGATTTCAACGCCCCCGCGGCGGAGGCGGGCGTGCGCGGCGTGCTGCTGCACCAGGCGGGGCTCGTCGGCGCGCGCAACGTGCTCGACGGCGAGCACGGCCTCTGGCGCATGCTGGGCTCGGACCGCTTCGATGCCGAGCTGCTCACCGCCGGTCTCGGCACGGACTGGCTGGCCCGCCATGCCAGCTTCAAGCCGTTCCCGACCTGCCGCTGGATGCACACGGCGCTGGAATCCTTCTGCGCCGTGCGCGACGGGCACGGCCTCGCGCCGGCCGAGATCGAGGCGATCACGGTGCATTCCTTCGCCGGCATGGCTCGCGACTTCATGGATGCCGCGCCGCAGGGCATGGTCGACGCCGAGTTCAGCCTGCCGTTCGCGCTCGCCGTCCTGGCGCAAGGCGAGCGGCCGGCGCTGCAATGGTATGCCGACGAGGCCCTCGCGGATGCGGCGCTGCTGGCCCTGGCGCGCCGGGTGCGGGTGGTGGTCGACCCGCAGATCGACGCCGAGATGAGCAGCGGCAAGCGCCGGCCGGCGGGGCAGACCGATGTCACGGCCCGGGGCACCGAGCTCCGGGGGCCACGCCTGCTTCATCCCGCCGGCACCGCCGAGCGTCCGCTGGACGCCGCGGCGCTGCGCGCCAAGTTCCGGGCCAACCTCGGGCATCGGCTCGGTCCGGGCGCGGCGGACGCCCTGGCCGAGGCGCTGCTCGATCCGGCCACGGCGGATATCGGCGCCGTGCTCGCGGGGGTGCGAGGGGCCGCGGCGCCGTAGCTGCCGCGGGCCGGGCCGCTCCCCGCCCCTTAGTCGGTGCGCAGACGGGCGCCCTCAGCGCTCGAAGTCCTGCGGCGTGATCGGGTCGCTGGCGGGGAAGCTTTCCTTGAGCGCCTCGTCGAGAAGGGCGTCCTCGTGCGCCTTAGTCTTCTCCGCCTCGGGGCGGGATCCGGCCGTGCCGGAGCCGCCCGCGCCGGCCGTCCGGCCGGTCTGGTCGGTGTCCGGCGTTTCCTTCGCATTGCTGCTCGACATCGAATGCCTCCGCGGCTGTGTCGCCCGATCCGCCTGCGGGACTATCGGCCGGATGCCCGTGACAGCCCTCCGACCGGGCGCCGATCCGTTCCGGAAGGCACGGCCGCCTCGGATCGGGCACCAGGCTCCATCATAGCAGACGTGGCCTCGGTCGGGTCGAGCCCCGATGCCGCGGGTTTCCTCGACGGTTCGCGCCGAGCGCCGGCGCCGCAAGGGCCTTGTGCTCAGCCGGCTCACTGCCACAAGGTCAGTCTCCGGGCCCTGGAGCGGCGTCGCGCCGGTCCGCCCGGCCTATGGGCTGCCGCACGTTACGCGACCGCCTGCCGAACCCCGTATCGGAGACAGGACATGGCCACGATCACGACGAAGGACGGGACGGAGATCTTCTACAAGGACTGGGGCTCGCGCGAGGCGCAGCCGCTGGTGTTCCATCATGGCTGGCCGCTGAGCGCCGACGACTGGGACACCCAGATGCTGTTCTTCCTGCACAAGGGCTACCGGGTGATCGCGCATGACCGGCGCGGCCATGGCCGCTCCAGCCAGACCGACACCGGCAACGAGATGGACACCTATGCCGCCGACGTGGCCGAGCTCGCCGCGGCGCTCGATCTGCGGAACGCGGTGCATATCGGCCATTCCACCGGCGGCGGCGAGGTGGCGCACTATGTCGCCCGCCACGGCGGGGGGCGGGTGGCCAAGGCGGTGCTGATCGGCGCGGTGCCGCCGGTCATGCTCAAGTCGGAGACGAATCCGGGCGGCCTGCCGCTGGAGGTGTTCGACGGCTTCCGCACGGCGCTCGCCGCCAACCGCGCCCAGTTCTACCTCGACGTGGCGAGCGGCCCCTTCTACGGCTTCAACCGGCCCGGAGCGAGCCCGTCGCAGGGCGTCATCCGCAACTGGTGGCGCCAGGGCATGGAGGGCGGCACGAAGGCCCATTACGACTGCATCAAGGCCTTCTCGGAAACCGATTTCACCGAGGATCTGAAGGCGATCGACGTGCCGGTGCTGATCATGCACGGCGACGACGACCAGATCGTGCCGATCGCCGACTCCGCCCTGCTCGGGATCAAGCTGCTGCGCAACGGCACGCTCAAGGTCTATCCCGGCCTGCCGCACGGCATGTGCACCACGCATCCCGATGTGATCAACCCGGACCTGCTCGGCTTCATCCAGGGCTGAGTCGGTCTCCGGAAAGACCCCGGCGCGCGTCAGCGCCGGGACCTTGGCTCAGCGGCCGGCCGGCGCGCCGGCTTCGGCGAAGTCGGTGCTGCGGGTCAGAGCCTCCCAGCGCCCGATCTCGCCGATGACGGCGTCGAGCTTGTCGCGTGCCCGGCGCAGGGCGTCCGAGCCGAGCAGCAGGTGCAGCGGCGGATCCTCGGCGCGCACCAGCGCCAGGATGGCCTCGGCCGCCCTGTCGGGATCGCCGAGCTGGCGTCCGGCCATGGCGTCGAAGGCCGCCTTGCTGCGTCCGACGCTGGCGGCATAGGCCTGGTCCGCGGCGCTGTGCCGGATCGAATGGTCGGAGAGGAAGTCGGTGCGGAAGGCGCCGGGCGCCACGGCCGTCACCTTGATGCCGAGCGGGGCGATCTCCTGGGCGAGGCCCGCCGACAGGCCTTCGAGCGCGTGCTTGGCCGCGGAGTAGAGGCCGGAGCCGATGCCGGGCGCGCGGCCGGCGATCGAGGTGATGTTGACGATATGGCCGGAGCCCTGGGCTCGGAGATGCGGCAGGGCGGCGCGGATGATGTGGAACGGGCCGAACACGTCGACCTCGAACAGCCGCGCCACCTCGGCGTCGGTCGCCTGCTCGATCGCGCCCAGCAGGCCGTAGCCGGCATTGTTGACGATCACGTCGAGGCGCCCGGCCGCGGCGAAGACCCGCTCGACCGCGGCGCCGGCCGCGGCGGGGTCGGCGAGGTCGAGCTCGATCGCCTCGAACCGCGCGGCGCCGCGCAGGGGCGCCGGCACCTCGCCGCGCACCGTGCCGAACACCTGGTCGCCCTGGGCCAGGGCCGCCTTGGCCAGGGCCAGGCCGAGGCCTCGCGAAACACCTGTGATGAACCATGTGGTCATTGGCAGTCTCCTTCGCCCCGGAGATAGGCCCAGCGCCCGCTCTGCAGAATGCCGGCATTTCTCACAGCGCTTGTAAGCGTGGCTAAAAAATGCTTGAGGGAAGCCATGGACCAGCTTCTGTCCGGCAGCGACTACAACCAGCTCCGGGCTTTCGTCGCGGTGGGCGAGCTCCTGAGCTTCAGCCGGGCGGCGGAGGCGCTCGGGGTGTCGCCCTCGGCCCTCAGCCAGATGGTGCGCGGCTTCGAGGACCGGGTCGGGGTGCGCCTGCTCAACCGCACGACGCGCAGCGTCGCCCTGACCGAGGCCGGCGAAACCCTGTTCGAGCGCGTGCGGCCGGCGGTGTCGGAGCTGGGCGAGGCCATCGGCCAGGTGCGGCGCACCCGCGAACGCCCGGCCGGCACCGTGCGCATCCACGCCTTCCGTTCGGCGGCGCAGGCCCATGTCGAGCCGATCCTGCCGCGCTTCGCCGCCGCCTATCCCGACGTGGTGCTCGACATCACGGTCGACGACACGGTGACCGACCTCGTCGCCGCCGGCTACGACGCCGCCATCCGCATCGGCGAGGTGATCGAGCGCGACATGGTCGCGGTGCGGCTCGGGCCGGAGCTGCGCCAGATCGCGGTGGCCTCGCCGGCCTATCTCACCGTCCATGGCCGCCCCGCGCATCCGCGCGACCTCGTGCATCACGCCTGCGTGCGCTGGCGCTGGCCCGGGCGGTCGACGCCCTATGCCTGGGAGTTCTTCGAGGACGGCGCCTGGTTCGAGGTGACGGTCGGCGGCCCGCTGATCGTCAGCGACAAGGAGATGGCGCACAGGGCGGCCCTGCAGGGCATCGGCATCGGCTTCGTGGTGGAGGACACGGTGCGCGAGGACATCGCCGCCGGCCGCCTGGTGCCGCTGCTCGAACGCTGGTCGGCCCCCTTTCCCGGCCTGTTCCTGTGCTATCCCCGTCAGCGCCAGATGGCGCCGGCGCTGCGCGCCTTCATCGACGCGGTGCGGCGGCCGGATATGCTGGGTTGACGGAGACGATCCCGGTCAGCTCCTGTCCCGGGCGGCGAGCAGGCGCTTGATGCGGTCGAGCACGAGCCGGTGATCGTAGGGCTTGGCGAGGGCGGGGCCCTCGTCGCAGATGTCGCGCGCCTTGTCCGCTGCTGCGTCGGGCGATCCGGCCAGGACCACCTGGGTTCCCGGGCCCCGGGCGCGGATCCAGGCCGCCAGGGCGAAGCCGCCGTCCTCGGGCGTGCCGACATCCGCCAGCACGACGTCGACGGCCGGCGCCCGGCCGTCCTCGAACAGGAGGCGGGCCTCGGCGGTGCTGGCGGCCTCCAGCACCCGGTAGCCGCACGCGCGCAGATATTCGGCCAGCGGATGGCGGACGAGGATGTCGCCATCGACGATCAGCACGCAGGGCCGGCTCATGCGAGCCCTCTGCCGGGTAGGCCGAGCATGTGCCGGATGACGGCGACCACGGCTTCGATCTCGTAGGGCTTGGGCACGAAATGGGGACAGCCGCTCTCCTGCGGGGGGCCGCCGCCGGAGGTGAGGATGACGGGCAGGGCGGGCGCGGTGTCGCGCAGCGTCGCGGCGAGATCGACCCCGCTCTTGCCGCCGGGCAGCTGCACGTCGGAGAAGACGAGATCGGGCAGGCCGCCGCCGTCGATCCAGTCCAGGGCCTGCTGCACGGTCATGGCCTCGATCACGATGAAGCCGGCGCCGCGCAATTCCTCCGCAATCACCAGACGCTGGATGAGGTCGTCCTCCACGACCAGGATCGATCTCGGTGCCGGCGTGGGTTCCTGTAACGGCAGCATGCCTGCTGTTCCCCATGTCGCGGATGAATGCGCCCGCGCCGGGGATGTTCCATCGGTCCGATGTATCGCCGCCGTAGTCGCGATCCCGGCCAAACGCCCGGTCAGGCGGGCAGGCCGGCTCCGGCGGCGACGCGCGGCCCGTGGCCGGGCGGCACGGGCCTCCCGCGCAAGGGCAGCACCCGCCGCTCGAACAACCGTGTGGCGGCGTGACGATCGACCGGCTCGGAGAACAGATAGCCCTGGCCGAGAGCGCAGCCGAAATTGCGCAGCAGCGCCAGCTGCCCATCGGTCTCGACGCCCTCCGCGACGACGCGGGTGCCGAGCTTGCGGGCGATGCCGACGAGCCCTTCGACGATCACCGAGCTCGGCCCGGCGGGGCCGAGCTGGGCGATGAAGGACTTGTCGATCTTGATCATGTCGACAGGCACGGTCAGAAGATGGGTGAGCGAGGCGAAGCCCGTGCCGAAATCATCCAGGGCGACGAGCAGCCCGTCGGCGCGCAGCTCGCGGATGACGCGCGGGACCGCGAGATCGCCCTGACGCATGTAGACCGTCTCGGTCACCTCGATGACGACATGGTGCAGCGGCACCTTCGCGGCGCCGAAGCACTCGGCGATCTGCCGGCCCAGCAAGCCGCCGTGGACGTCGGGCGAGGCCACGTTGACGAAGGCTTGCTGGAACGGGAGGCCCATGTCGAGCCAATGGCGCACGTCCGCAGCCACGATCTCCATCATGCGGCGGGTCAGCTTGGAGGCGATGCGGGCATCGGCCATCGCGTCCTGGAACGCCGCCGCCGGCACCAGCTGCCCGGTCTCGGTGATCAGTCGGCACAGGGCCTCCACGCCGACGATCTCGCGGCTGTCGAGCCGCACCACGGGCTGGTAATAGGCGTCGATCCGGCCCTCCGCCAGTGCCTCCGCGAGGTCGCGGACGGCTCCGGCACGATGCATCATGGCGCTGCCGAGGCGCGGCGCGTGCAGGACGACGCCGCCGCGGTCGGTGGCCTTGGCATGATAGAGAGCGAAGTCGGCGTTGCGCTGCACGGCCTCGGCGTCACGGTCGCCGGGCTGATGGACCGCCACGCCGATGGAGGCGCTCGGCATCAGCACATGATCCTCGCCTTCGACCGGCGCTGCCAGGGCGGCGAGCGCATCGGCGGCGATCCGGCCGACCTGTTGGGCGACGTCCTCGCCCTCGACGACGATGGCGAACTCGTCGCCACCCAGCCGGAAGGCGGTGTGCGGCGCCACGGCCTCGGCGATACGGCGCGCCACGGTCTCCAGCAGGACGTCGCCGATCTGGTGGCCGAACGTGTCGTTGACGACCTTGAAGTCGTCGATATCGAGCAGGAGCAGCGCCCAGCAGCCGTACTCGGCCGTCGGAAGGCGCGCCAGCGTCAGGTCGAAGCTGGCCCGGTTCGGCAACTCGGTGAGCGCGTCGACATAGGCCCGGCGCTCGCGCTCCAGCACGCGGCCGTGACGTTCGAGGGCGATGGTGCACAGATGCGTGCAGGTCTGTACCGCCTCGAGCTCCACGGGCGTGGGGCCGCGATGTTCGCGATAGTAGAAGGCGAAGGTCGCGATCACCCGGGCCTGGCCGTCGCAGATCGGGCAGGACCAGCACGCCCTCAGCCCGGCCGCCCAGGGGAGGGCGTTGAACGCCTGCCAGCGCGGGTCGGAGCCGATATCGGTCACCGCGACCGGCGCGCGCAGGAAGGCTGCGCTGCCGCAGGAACCGACCTGCGGGCCGATGGCGACGCCCTCGATGACGGCGGAGAAACCCCTGGGCAGGCTCGGGCCGGAGAGGGGATGGATGAAGCCTTCGCGGTCGATGGCGAGGATCGAGCTGACCACGCCCGGCAGCCGCTGCTCGATCTCCAGGCAGAGACGATCGGTGGTGGCCTGCAGCGGCTCGCCCTTCGCGATCATCTCGAGGATCAGGTTCTGCAACTGCAACATCGGTGCCCGAGTCCAATGTCGAGAAGAATAGGTCCACGATAGGAGGGCGAACCTCAGCGCATCATAAAGCTTTGGAGGAAATCTTTCGTAAAGTTCTCCATATTCCTGCGGCGGGATGGCTCCGGCCGGGCCGTCGGCCTGCCTATCCCGCCTTCGCGCTCGCCTTGCCGCCCTTGCTGTCGCCGGCGAGCCGGGCTCGCACCTGCTCCATCTGCTCGAGCATCGCCGGGGCGACCGCGGGGAAGGTCGGATCGAGCTTTTCCAGCCGGTCGTCGATCGCTGCGGCGACGACCAGGCGGGTGAACCATTTGTTGTCGGCCGGCACCACGTACCAGGGCGCTTCCTTGGTGGCGGTGTGGCGGATCGCGTCCTCGTAGGCCGCCATGTAGCCGTCCCAATGTGCGGCCTCGGCGACGTCGCCGAGCGAGAATTTCCAGCGCTTCTCCGGCGCGTCGATGCGCTCGATGAAGCGCCGGCGCTGCTCGTCGCGCGAGACGTTGAGGAAGAATTTCAGCACCAGCGTGCCGTTGCGGACGAGGTGGCGCTCATGGTCGCGGATGCTCTCGAGGCGCTCCTTCCAGATCTCCTTGCCGGCCAGGGCCGGCGGCAGGCCCTGCTTGTCCAGGAGCTCGGGATGGACGCGCACGACCAGCACCTCCTCGTAGTAGGAGCGGTTGAAGATGCCGATGCGGCCGCGCTCCGGCAGGGCGCAGGCGGTGCGCCAGAGGAAATCATGCCTGAGCTCCGTCGGGCCCGGCACCTTGAAGGAGGTGACCTGGCAGCCCTGCGGATTGACGCCGGACATCACATGCTCGATGGCGCTGTCCTTGCCCGCCGCGTCCATGGCCTGGAAGATGACGAGCAGCGACCAGCGCGCCTCGGCATAGAGGCGCTCCTGCAGCTGGCGCAGGCGCTTGACCCCCGCCGCCAGGAACTCCTTGGCTTCGGTCTTGTCGATGTCGAGCCCGGCCGTGTCGGCGGGGTCGAAATCGGCGAGGCGGAACTTGCTCCCGTCCTTGATCCTGTATCGCTTGACGATCTCGTCCGGCAGCATCGCATCCTCCCCGGAGAGGCCGGTGCGTCCGGCCTTCCTTCACCCCGCAACGATGCACTCTCTCGCCGGTGCGCCGTCAAGCATCTTGTGGTCCGCGTTCAGCATGATGGACGAAATGGCCCGATTCGGGCCGATTTCATTTGCCTTGTCCGGAATTGTCGTGAAGATCCGCTGGGGCAAGTGTGCTCGACATTGGGGAGATGCGTTGGTGAAGACGATTCTGGTCATTGCGGCTCTTGGGTTGATGCTCGCCGGCTGCAGCGAATATTCGCGCAGCGACCGTGCGCTCGGCGGCGCGGCGATCGGTGCCGGCAGCGGCGCCCTGATCGGCGGCCTGGCGACGCGCTCGGCCGGTGGCGCCATCGTCGGCGGCGTGCTGGGCGGTGCGGCCGGCGCGATCATCGGTGCCGAGACGACGCCGCGCGCCTGCTGGGCCCGCGACCGCTGGGGCCGGCGCTACCGCGTGCAGTGCCCTTGAGGTGACGGCGGCGGGATGCATCGCATCTCGCCGCGACGCTCCGCCTATGCGCCGGTGTCGGCGATGCGCTCGAGATAGGCGCCGTAGGCGGTCTTGCTGAACAGCGCGGCGCGGCGGCGCAGCTGCTCGACGTCGATGAAGCCCATGAGGAAGGCGATCTCCTCGGGGCAGCCAATCTGCATGTTCTGTCTGTTCTGGATGGTGCGGACGAACTCGCCGGCCTCGAGCAGGGAGTCGTGGGTTCCGGT